>JBMZDF010000091.1:0-15999 GCA_049614105.1 Promineifilaceae bacterium (SeqCode) | reverse complement strand
TCCGTTAGAAAAGCTGGTTAATTTTTCGTCAATGATTACTTGTTTCCTACTTAAGTCGATCGTCAGAAATCTCCGACTATAGCGTGGCAAGTCCCTCTGAAACTTACATTTTGCCGCTTTACCACTCTATTTTCCAGTCAAAAATTTCTGCGTGACTGTATTGCGATCTGTTTAAGCGCTAACAGATTTGTTTCGCAGGTCTGTAATTTCTTTCGTGGCGCGGGTAGTTACCCACGCCAGAGAAGGTGGCAGGTAACTACCTACCTGCCATACGAAAGGTTAAGGCTGAATAATATAAGAGATATTTGACACAGAAGATGCTAAGTCGAGTGCTGCGCCAGTCCAAGCATAGTTGCCGCCAGTCCAAGCGTAGTTCGCGCCAGTCCAAGCATAGTTAGACCCAGTCCAAGCATAGTTAGACCCAGTCCAGGCGTAGTTAGCGCCAGTCCAAGCATAGTTGCCACCAGTCCAAGCATAGTTAGCGCCAGTCCAAGCGTAGTTAGCGCCAGTCCAAGCGTAGTTTGCGCTGGTGTTTACATATGTTCCGTCCCATGCAAGCGTTTCTTGTCCGTCTGAATCAACGATCACAAATTCGTCGGCCGCATTGCGCGACACGGTTCCAATGTAGTGTTCTGTTCCGTCTAAATCGGCCGAAATATTCAAACCACTGTTTGCACAACCGACTGCTGTACTTTCGATAGCTGTCTGTGCGTTGATAAGCCCCGTTCCCTGTTGGAAAACGCTAAACGCCAGCGAGTTATCATCTGCGTTAACAAGCGTGTTTGCGCTGTCCATTAAACGGCATTTTACATCGTCAGGCGTTAAGTTTGGATCCGTTTGCAGCATCAATGCGATGACGCCACTGGTTACCGCACTAGACATCGAAGTGCCAGATAGGGAGTAGAGGTCGCCTACCTTTTGCAGGTTCGGGTTGTTTTGCAGAATCTGACTATCGGTATCAAGTAAGCCCAGAATGTGTGCGCCGGGGGCGAGAATTTCTGGCTTGACAAACCCATCATATGTGGGGCCGGCCGATGAGAACGGTGGGATATAGTCGTCAGATGGGTCAGATGGTGTGAAGTTGTCAGTGTATGCACCGACGGTAATGACGTATGGGATGTTGCCTGGCGCACCCACCGTTAGGGCGTCTGGGCCTGTATTGCCCGATCCTGTGACAACAACAATGCCAGCTTCCCAAGCTCGCATGACCGCTTGGTTGAGCGGATCTTCCCAATAGTGGGATTGAGGGGTACTGTAGAAAGACATGTTGATAATACGAATGTTTAGCTCGTCCTTTTGAGAAATAATTTGGTCGAGAGCGCGAATTACATCTGCGTAACTGCCACGACCATCGGCCGAAAAAGCCTTATAAATCGCCAGATTGACATCAGGCGCAACGCCCAACGATCGACCTTCAGAATCAAGGCCGCTGTTGGCGATGATGCTAGCGATATGTGTGCCATGCCCGTTTTGATCGTCAGAGACAATAACGCTGTCTGGCCCTGTGCTGATGACTAAACCCTGTCCCGCATCATATTGTGTGAGGACGCGGCCAGCTCCGTTGGCCTTTTTTGTCAACGCGGCGCTATCTACGAATCCAGAGTCGATGATGGCAACCGTGATGCCTTCGCCCGTGATACCTTTATCATGAAGCTCATTTGCATTTACCATCTGTGAAGCAGGAACCGTTTCCTCATGCACATCAGATGAGTCACCGTCGGCTATTTCATCAACCATAAAATTGATCTCTAGTGAGTCAATGTATAGTCTGTCGCTCTCATGGTCATTATCACGTCTGAGGCACAAGATGCAGTTGTTGTCGTCATCGTCGTCGTCGTCGTCGTCATTGTCATCATCATCGCGATCGTCTCCGAATGCCTCAGAGCTTCTAAACTGGATCATGATTTCGCTTCCAACAAATGCATCTAGGTTGAAGCCATGGGGGATATAGTTTTCATCGTTTGCTGGGCCTGTGAAACGGGTGAGTTCATGCCACGTTTGACCATAATCGGCCGAAACTTCCAACACAACAAACTCATCAGGCGTTTCAAGCTGATACCGTTTCGCGTTTAGATCGAGCGTTGCACTTGATGCCTTTGACAAATCTGCAATACGTCGAACCGAAACGTTATCTTGTCTTAAAACTAAGTTACCTGATGAAATATAGACATGCCCTTTATAAGCATCTCTGCGATCGTTTGTCTCAACCCACGGGCTGCTCCATGCAAGCGACCCGTTGTTTGATGAGTAAGAAACGCTCGAAAAATAATCAGCATAGTTTTGCATGCCCTCTACAATTAACGTCTCCGCCATGTACTCAATGCTCAGATTGTCAATTGACATGATATCACGTCGGCCGAGGTTGCTAGATGTTGTAAAGCGAATTTGTGTGTTTTCCGAGGCATAAGGCGAAAGGTCATATGAAATGTTCTGTCGTGACCGATCATGCTTTGGGCCTGCATAACGATCGAGCGTGACCCATCCGTCGCCTGCATTGACTTCGAGAACAACATAATCGTTTGCATTGTCAAAGCGCCAAAGCCCATAATCGAAGCTAAGGGTTACATTCGATGCATTTGTCAAAGCAATAGCGCGTTGAATAGAGCGATCATTATCTGCCAAGGTTAGCGCACCGCGTTTGATGCGAACCTTTCCTCTTTTAGCTTTTCCCCTATCGTTTGATTCCTCCCAGTCTGTTAACCAAGCGGTTGTTCCATCGTTGTTTGCATAAGATATTTGACTAAAGTTGTCTTGTGCCGTTTGAATTGCACCTGCTGCTATAACAGGCTCGTTGTTATGAACGGTTTTTACGCGTGGATCGGCCGATAGTAAGGTTATTTGTGCTTCTGTGACAATTGCGCCTACTGCGTTAATGATGCCTAATTCGTGGGTAATGCTTCCCCCTGCATTGTCCACGGCCATGCGTGCATTCTCGACTGAATCAGATGTAATAATGATGGAAATAGGTGTAGAGGCATCCGCATTTGCGTATGCTCGTGGAATTGCGGCTACTAGCACCAACAAACCCAATAAGAATAGCCCAAAGATACTGATATGATTTTTCATACAAAGCTCCCGCTAACCGGTACAGCGATCAAGAAACGTTCTTTCTACTACTACTGCATATACCGTATCAACTCTTTCTGGCGGTAATTCTTACGGTGGAACTGATTGGTACTATCGGTTAAAACGACGCACGCAAAACAGGGCAAAATAGCAAGGTTTTTACACTTTGCTACTTTGCCGCGTTGATATATTGTTATTTTGTGAGCTATGTGAGGGGTCGTTTTATCGAATGAGTCTACTTCGATGCTGGCAGTGATTCGGGCATACGGTCGCCAAATACGATCGGATTTGCGACCTCATTGTCGATGAATTCAGTGAGTCCGTCGCGACGGCCTTTCTTTGTTTGCGACTTTTCGGTTCGCATATGAATTGCAAACCCAAGGCGTGGTGCGCCAGATGTGTTTGGACCGCTGCCATGATAGGTTAGGCAGTGATGAAAGCTAACACCGCCAGGGCGCAATGAGGAGGCCACTTCGTCCCATTCATCCCCTGTGCGGGATGCGATTGCGGCTTTTTGCTCGCTCAGATCCTGCCCAAAGAAGTCGCTGTCCTCGCCCAGTCCCCAATTATGCGATCCGCGCACAAAATGCATCGATCCCGCTTCGGGTGTCACGTCGCTTACCGCAACCCATGCGGTGAATAGCTCGCTGTTGTCGTCCCAATGGTTTTGCCAGTAGAAGAAATCTTGGTGCATGCCAACGTTGGTTTGAAGCGATCCGCCGTCGGGTGTGGTTGGCTTGCGAAGCAGTTGAACCCACCAAACTTGAATCATTTCAGCGTCCGCAACTTCGGCCGCTAATTTAGCCAGCGCAGGATGGCTCGCTAGCTCCATGATCGCTTTGTTAGCCAAAATTGGCATCTCGATCTTGCAGAGCACATCATCTGAATCGCCAGGGTTCCAAGGGGATTCATAGGGCGGATTGCCCGTGTCGTACTCGCCACGTCGGATCATCTCCATCCCTTCTACGGCGCGTTGCACCAGTTCTGCGGGGATGACAGGCTCCGAATGCTGATAAAAACCGTCTTGCAAAAATTGTTGATGTGAATTGCTCATTTTATGCTCCTTTGGTGGATTTAAGGGATTATCCACCGAAAGTGATTCCGCTTCAATGAGATGGGGTTGATTGGGGAGTTTAGGGAACCTTGCCAGCGGTTGCATCAATCACTTTAGATCCACTTAAAAAGGGTAGAAACGTGGTTTTTCAGAATAATTGTCTACTCTCACATCAAATTCTAAGTTGACAGCCTAAACTGATCTTGTTATCCTATCGCCAGATTAGGGTTGTCCCTAATTATTTAAAAACCTGATGCTTATCCAGAGAAGCCGAGGGACTGGCCCTACGACGCTTCGGCAACCCAGCAATTAGCTATGATTGTGTTGGGTGCCAATTCCAGCAGAATAATCATTCTGGACGATGAGACGGTAGGTGACCGATTTTGCACCCCCAACGCCCTCATCACTTGATGTGGGCGTTTTTCATTTTCAAGCACTCAGGCAACAACATAAGTCCGCAGCAACTACTTATAGATTTTTACACTTTGGGTAAAAAATGTGTAAACAAGGTTGTTTTGGTACTTACAAGAACAAATTCGGCCGAAAAAGCGCCTCCCCATGCGTTCTTTTTGCCATGGAAGTATAAGGAAACCGCATGCCGCTAGTTGCCCATGCCGATCTGCCCGCCTTCGATAAACTGCGTGCCAATGGACAAGAGATTGTTCCCTTGGAGAAAGCACTCGCGCAAGATATTCGCGAACTCCATATTGGTTTGCTCAACATGATGCCAGACTCCGCGCTGCGCGTGACCGAGCAACAGTTTATGCGGCTGGTGGGTGGTTGTAACCAAATTGCACAATTTTATGTCCATCCATTTTCTGTCTCTGGCCTTGAGCGTAGCCCCGAAGCAGAGGCGTACATCAACAAATATTATCAAACGTTTGACGAAGTTCGCCGCGAGGGACTTGACGCGCTGATTATCACAGGTGCAAACGTCGCGAATCCTAGTCTTGATCAGGAGGCGTTTTGGGAGCCACTGGTTGAGGTGATTAGCTGGGCGCAAGAAAACGTGCCGTCCGTCTTGTGTTCCTGTTTATCAACCCACGCGCTGGTTAAACATTTTTATGGTATTGAGCGCCAGAATTTAGATGAGAAGACTTGGGGGGTGTTCCCGCATCGCATTACGCAGGCGCATCCCTTGTTAAACGATATTAATACACGCTTTGACGTGCCGCACTCGCGCTGGAACAAAGTGACGCGCCAGCAGATGGAGGCGGCGGGGCTGACGGTTCTCGTCGATGGCCCGAAAGGCGTACAAATGGCGGTGAGTCCCGATCAGTTCCGCATTATCTACTTTCAGGGACACCCCGAATACAACATCAACAGCTTGTTGAAGGAGTATAAACGTGATTTGTTGCTGCACTTAAATGGTCAGATCGAATTGCCACCTTTTCCAGAGAACTATTTTTCGGCCGAAGCGGTCGCCATCGCTCATCAATATCTTGGGAACGCCCGCGCCGCCAAACAGTACGGCATGCCCCAACCTGATTTTCCCGAAGCAGAAATTTTGCCCTATCTGGACAATACATGGGGTGATACGGGCAAAGCGATTGTCAACAACTGGCTCGGTCTTGTTTACAACACCACCCATCTCGACCGTGACCGCCTGTTTATGGATGATGTGGATCCCAACGATCCGCTTGGCATCTTAAACTCAAAGCAAACAGCCCAACTGACTGCCTGAGAACCCAAAACCCTGAAAGCCGCACGACAGAATCTCTCAGAAAGCCATTTTACTAATTATTTGCGCGTATGCGCTTTGGAGCAATTATGAAAGACGAAACACTTGCTATTCACGCTGGCTATCAATCAGATCCAACAACAAAATCAGTAGCAGTTCCAATTTATCAGACCGTTGCGTATGAATTTGATAATGCGCAACATGGGGCCGACCTGTTTAATCTAGCCGTGCCGGGCAATATTTACACGCGCATCATGAACCCAACCAACGATGTGTTGGAGAAGCGTGTGGCGGCGTTGGAAGGCGGTATTGCTGGATTAGCGGTTAGTGCAGGCAGCGCGGCGATCAACTATTCGATTTTGACGCTGGCGAAGCAGGGGGACAACGTTGTTAGCTTGCCGCTGCTTTATGGTGGGACGTATACGTTGTTCCGCCACATGTTTCCAAAGCAGGGGATCGACGTTCGGTTTTCGGCCGATGACAGCGCGGCCGAAGTCGAAAAGCTGATCGACAACAAAACGGTCGCCGTTTACTGTGAATCGATCGGCAATCCATCTGGAAACATCACCGACATCGAGGCACTTGCCAAAGTCGCACACGACAACGGCATCCCGCTGATTGTGGACAACACCGTTGCCTCGCCCGCGTTGCTCAAGCCGATCAAATACGGCGCGGACATCGTTGTCCACTCAATGACCAAATATATTGGCGGACATGGGAACTCGATTGCGGGCATGATTGTCGATTCGGGCAACTTCCCATGGGCAAAACATGCCGATCGTTTCCCTGGACTCACCACGCCCGAACCGTCTTATCATGGCGTTGTGTACTCAGAGGCATTTGGCGCGGCGGCCTACATCGGCCGCGCCCGAACCGTCCCGTTACGCAACACAGGTGCGGCGCTTAGCCCGATGAGTGCCTTCCTAATCTTGCAGGGGCTTGAAACATTGCCATTGCGCATGGAGCGTCACTGCGAAAACGCGATGGCTGTTGCACAACATCTTGAAAATCACGATCAGGTGAGCTGGGTTTCCTATGGCGGCTTGAAAAGCTCACCTTACTATGATTTGGCACAAAAATATACAAACGGGACACCGTCTGCGTTACTCTCGTTTGGTGTGAAAGGTGGCTTTGAGGCGGGTGTGAAGTTCTATGATGCGCTAAAGATTTTCAAGCGTTTGGTTAACATCGGGGATGCAAAATCGTTAGCATCACACCCTGCATCAACGACGCATCGCCAATTAACAGATGAGGAACTGACTTCCGCAGGCGTGACGCCCGATATGCTGCGCTTGTGTGTCGGAATCGAGCATATCGACGACATCTTAGCCGATCTCGATCAAGCGTTGGCCGCAGCGCGTTAAGGCGTTTGATTTTTTGTGGTGACAACCCCCACTTAACCCTTCGAGGGAGGTGGGGGTGCTTGAGAGGTTTATCGATTAAAACTTTTGCTGTAAACCGTTGCCCGACCCCTTCCCGATTTTTGCACAACCCCCATTTGAACCAGCGCACTGACAGCCCTGTGGAATGAAGATTTGCTGAGACCCGTCAGTTGCAAGAACGCTTTTTGCGTCATCGCATCATGTTCCCGTAAGGATTGAATGATTGTTTGCTGGCGAGTGTTTATGGGGTGAATAAGTTCTGGATACACTTTTGCAAGCTGCGAGCATTCGGAGGCAAGATCCCGCGTTTGGTTTGCTTGGGCATAGTGTTGCGCATGTGCAAAATAAGTTTTTGCTTCAGAAAGATGAGACGTTTGGATTAATGTCTCAGCCAGGTCGAAGCAAGTGTGTGCCGTCGCGTGAAGATTGCCAAGTTTAGAAAATAACTGATAGGCGATTCGGTTATGCTTTACCGATAGATCGTAACGTTTTTTGTGGAAATAGTATGCGCCGATCATTTTTTCGAAATAGGCAAGCGAGGATTGATCGCCTATTTCCTGCGCCAGCGTATGTCCTTCTAACAAATAACCCAGTGACTCTTGCTCTTGACGGGTTTTTATGCCGCCAATATTGTGGGTTAAAAAAATTTTCGACTGAACATCATTTATTTCGCGTGCGAGTTGCAGACCTGCCTCATAACAAGCGATAGTCTTGCCCCATCGCTTTTTGCGTGCATTGATGCGTCCCTCTGCGTTGTGCATCAAGATGTGTAGATGCTTTGGCAGTTTAAAATTGGCAATCAACTTTTTTGCAGCGGCTAGATCGGCTTCGGCCGAAACCAAATCATGCGGATCTGCCAAATGCACCCCCGTGCGCCGCAAATATAGCTCTGCCAAAAGCGTTTCATGCAATACTCCCCTAACCTGTTTTGACTGCGCCATGCAGCGTGCAAAATGTTCAAGCGCAACCTGCTGATCGCTATTGCGGCTCACTATCGCACGGTGCAAACTGGCATACGCTTGAAAAGTCGGATGATCTGAATTGGCATGACGCAGGTGATCGAGCGCCACCTGCTGACTAGCGGCACGGTTTGCACAGCGTGCCGCTAGCAATTTGAGTCGCGTCCATTTGATAGGGGGAAGTGACTTTGGCTGGTAGGCGTCAATCGCGTTGAGGATCTGGTTGAGGGTGGCAAACTGAAGCAGCGTTGTTTCGTGCTGGATGAGTAATTCGGCCGAATCTAAATATTGCCCGCTCCCAAACAAGTTTTGATGCGCCTGCCAAATATTCCCATGCCGCAGCATACGTTGCGCAGCATGAGCGGACCAACGTTGCTGTTGTTCGGCCGAAATCGTCTCCGCGACAAATACACGCAGGCGCGGGTGAATTTCAACCTGTGTTTCTCCAATAACCAGCCCCCGTTGCCGCGCGTCTTCTATTATTAAGGCAGGCGCATGCAGCAAATCGGCTGGCGCAAAAGGGACTTGGTAGATAGCTAGCTGTTGCAAAAAGATTTGTACATCTTTGCTAACGCTCTCATAACGAAGCTGAGCACCTAGTTGGTCACAAGACGCTTTTAATAATGCGTCCTCAGGCAACGTGTTTAGCAGCTTGGCGCACATTTTCAACGCCCGTTTGGTGCGCGTGTAAACAGTTGGCTCCGCTATCTGTTCAGCGGCTGCGGTTTCAACAATGTTTTTAGCTTCCAGATAGCGCCTTTGCAGAACACGTTGATTCTCTTTTCCCTTTTCGGTCGATGTAATGGGATCGGGGGCAAGTTGATGAACGACCCAGTGTAAAAGGATTTTGAGTTGCAGCCCACGCGCTGTGATGTTGTTTGGTTCGCTTTCCCAACGACAAATTTGCATCCAGCCACAGCCGTGTAGCGGGGAGGCGGCTAACGCCTCCTGATTATGTTTTTGTAGTGCTTTGAATGCGTCGCGAAGGTGTGAATCGGTGACTTGCATCTTAATCGCCCCAGAATTGTCTCAAAATCGCCAAATCTCACTAGAAAGTCTATAGGTTTTCTCTCGTAAGGTTACGTCTGATTTTGGTACTATCTGTCTATAAATGACAAGCGAGCAGACGTCAGAAACCCCACATAAAACAACCTGGCAGGAGTAGGTTGCTTCTGGGTGTGCTGCGCTGTTAGGAAGGTATTTCGAGTTAGCCCGCAATTGTAAACAGTGAGCAATGGCTGTCAACTGATAGTCAGATAGACATGCATGCTGCATGGGCGCGGCTGACGATAATCATTCGGAGGTATCCATGTTTCGATTAAGAAGAATGACCGTTATTTTATCCGTTTTTCTCGTTCCGTTGCTGGTTTTATTGGGAGGGTCGCGCTTTGTTTCGGCCGAATCCCCCCCCGCCCCCACCCGCATGACGGAACCCGAATTCCCAACCATCACGGGAACCCTCAACAACCTTAGCAACCCAACGTGGGGCGCAGCGCACACATCATTGCGCCGCTTTGTCCCATCAGCTTATGATGACGGCTTGTCTGAACCGCGCGGAGGTGGCATTACAACCGCCGCCACGCTGCCCAACACCCGTGACATCAGCAATCTGGTTGCGGCTCAAACAACCTCAATCATAAACACGCGCGGCGTCAGCGATTTGTTCTGGCAGATGTTTCAATTCCTCGATCACGATCTCGATCTGACGGAGGGGGCGACGCCAGCCGAACCATTTAATGTATCGGTTAACCCCACAACCGATCCGCTGTTGACGAGCGATATTAGCTTGTCTCGCTCGGTTTATGACGAGGCAACGGGAACGACCAGCGCACGTCAGCAAATTAACGAAATCACGACTTGGATCGATGCCTCCAATATTTATGGCTCAGATTTGGCGCGAGCAAATTGGAAGCGACTTGATCTGCCGACAGGAATCAAAAGTGCCTATTTGATTACCTCAACAGGCAATTTGTTGCCAATTGAAACGGGCACAAGCCCCAGCGGGCAGGTGGTTGATCTGTTTGCGGCGGGTGATGTACGCGCCAGTGAGCAATCGGGCTTGACGGCAATGCACACGCTATGGATGCGCGAGCATAACCGTCTGGTGCGCCGCTTGCGAGTGGAGAACCCAGCTTATTCAGAGGAGCAGCTGTATCAGCGGGCGAGGGCGTTGGTTTCGGCCGAATTCCAGACCATCGTCTACAACGAAATGCTTCCACTTTTGCTAGGCCCAACCGCCATCCCCGCCTATAACGGTTACGATAACACGATTGACCCCAGCATCAACAATACCTTCTCCACCGCCGCCTTCCGCTTTGGTCACACAATGCTTTCTCCCCAACTGCGTCGCCTTGACCCAACGGGCAACAGCATCCCCGCTGGAGACTTGGCGCTGCGCGATGCGTTTTTCAACATTCAGTGGATTCAGGAGGAAGGGATCGACTCAATTTTGCGTGGCTTGATGACACAGCCTGCACAGGAACTCGATGTGTTCATTATTGATGATGTGCGCAGCTTCTTGTTTGCTGAGTTCCCTGGCAGCCCTGGATCAGACTTGGCGGCGCTCAACATGCAGCGCGGACGCGAACATGGTTTGCCAAGCTACAACGCCACGCGCACGGCGCTCGGTTTGACGCCTGCCGCAACGTTTGCCGACATCACCAGCGACAGCAATCTGCAAACAAAGCTCTCTCATGCTTACGGTGGTGACATCAACGCCGTCGATTTGTGGATTGCAGGGTTAGCTGAGGACACCGTGGGAGGCGCAATGGTTGGTGAAACGTTCCACGCGATTCTGCTCGATCAGTTTGTCCGTTTGCGAGACGGTGACCGTTTCTGGCACGCTAATCGTGATTGGACAGCCTATGGTTTTGCGGCCGACCCACTGCTCGATGATGCGACCGCGCTGAGTAGCGTTCGCCTTGCCGATATTGTCGCGTGGAATGCGAATATCACGCTGGCAAGTGACGAGGTGTTGCTGGCTGGTAATGTACAGTTTTTTAGTTGTGATGCGGTGGTTGAAATTCCATCGGCCGAATGCGAAGCCCTCGTCGCCCTCTACACCCAAACAAACGGCGACAACTGGACAACCCGCACCAACTGGCTCGAAACAAACACACCTTGTAGCTGGTATGGGGTCGAGTGTTTAACTGGAGGGAATCCTACACATGTTCTTAGATTGTATTTGCGAAACAATAATCTAGATGGCACGCTCCCTTCAGAATTAGGAAATCTCGCATCATTACAAACTGCGTCCTTGTATAGCAACGAATTGAGCGGAATGATTCCCCCCGAATTAGGAAATCTCGCATCATTACAATCTTTGAACCTGAATAGGAATGAATTAAGCGGAACAATCCCTGCGGAATTGGGAAACCTCGCATCATTGCAAATTTTATGGGTCTTGGAAAATAAATTGAGCGGAACAATTCCTGCGGAATTAGGAAACTTGACATCATTGCAAACTTTGTACCTTTCTCACAATGAATTAAGCGGACTAATTCCCTCTGAATTGGAAAACCTAACATCCTTGGAAACTTTATGGCTCCAAGGCAACAAATTGAGCGGAACAATCCCTGCGGAATTGGGAAACCTCGCATCATTGCAAACTTTGCACCTGTCTGAAAATGAATTGAGTGGAGCCATTCCTTTAGAACTAAGTAATCTTACTGCTCTCACCACATTTGGTATCCAGGATACACAGGTTTGTGTTCCAGAGAATGAGATTATCCACGATTGGCTGGAGCAACTTGTTGACTTCCGTGACTCGGGTATTGTGTGTAGCGATGTGCCTTGTAATTCTGTGACAGAAATCCCCTTAGCCGAATGTGAAGCCCTCGTCGCCCTCTACACCCAAACAAACGGCGACAACTGGACAACCCGCACCGACTGGCTAGCAACAGATACCCCTTGTAGCTGGTATGGGGTCGAGTGTTTTAACGGACAAGTTTATAGATTAGATTTGTCAAACAACAACCTGACTGGCGTGATTCCAATAGAGTTAGAGAATCTTTCTTCGGTAGATCTTCTGTATCTATATGAAAATCAGTTAAGTGGGACTATTCCGCCAGAATTGGGAAGCCTTACATCATTACGCTTCCTGTCGCTTAGCACGAATCAATTAAGTGGAACAATACCATCAGAACTAGGTAACTTGTCCTCTTTGCAACGGCTTTCCCTCGCTACGAATCAGTTGAGTGGTGCAATCCCTCCCGAATTAGGGAGCCTTTCTTCCCTACAAGATTTGTATCTTCATACAAATCAATTGACAGGGATTATTCCCATAGAATTAGCGAACCTATCTTCTTTGCAAGATTTGTATCTCCATACCAACCAGCTAACAGGAACGATACCATCAGGATTCGGTACTTTAACCTCTTTGCAGTTTCTGTATCTCAATAACAATCAGTTAAGTGGAACTATTCCGCCAGAGCTAGGCAATCTTGCCTCCTTGCGACACTTATATCTTCGCGATAATAATCTCAGCGGACCTATCCCGCCAGAGCTAGGCAACCTTACCTTGGTGCAGCGTGTTCTCCTTGAGAATAATTCATTAAGCGGGTCAGTTCCCGTAGAATTGGGGAACCTTTCCGCTTTACAATTGTTCCATCTAGATCACAATGAATTAAGTGGGGAGATTCCGTCGACTTTAGGCAACCTTACGCTTTTGCAGAACCTTTATCTTAGTCACAATCAACTAAGTGGAACGATACCAGCTGAGCTAGGCTCTCTTATATCTTTAGAAAGGCTATATCTAGATCACAATAGTGAATTAAGGGGTTCAATTCCTGCCACATTGTCGAACCTTAGCAACCTAGAATTGCTTCACTTAGATAGTACTCAGTTAAGTGGGGCATTGCCTACTGAACTAAGTACGCTTTCCGAGGTTACCGGGCTTCGTATTGATAATACCCAGATTTGTGTTCCAGAAGCTGAGGTTATTCAAGTTTGGCTGGATCAACTTGCTGAATTCCGTGACTCAGGCATTGGATGTGGTGACACATTGCAAGGGATTTATGTGTTGGCGTTTGATGCGGAACCAACGAGTTCAGGGAACTTGTCGGCGTATTTCGAGCAGACGTTGACCCGTTTGCGGGAAGGGACGCTGCGCAACCCTGGCACGCGGGCGATTGTGCTGGCGGATTTGGACGGGACGGCGGACACAATCATCTTTGTGATTGAGAATGGAAGGGTTGAGTTGATTAGTGGGTTGCCGAACGAGAGTGGCGTACTAGATTTGACGCTGCTCGAGTTTAACACGGCCGACGGGGAGCAAATCGGCCGATTCCTGAAATGGGCGCGTGACACTTATTCGGCCGAAAAAGAGATTGTCACCTTCATCGGCCACGGCAATGCCATCACACCCGAAACGGACTACGCAACCCTATTTGCAGGAGCGGACAGCCGCCGCACAGGCGACCCACTGCCCACACTGCCCACCTATCTCGACATCGACCCCACTGTCACCGACGCGCACACAAACGACCCCGACAAACCGTTTGACCTGCTCTCGACCTATGATGTGCGCCGTGCGCTCGAAATCGCCACCGACAACGGCGCGAATCCAATCGACGTGCTTGATTTGGTGCATTGCTTTGCCGCCACGATTGAGGAACTGTTCGAGACGAGCAACCCTGATGGAACGCCGTTTGTTGAGATGATTGTGGCGTCGCCGTTGTACGCTTACTTCGCCTCCATGATGCCTGGCGAGGCGCTTGCGGCGTTCGACCTCAATGCTGATGCGGAAGAGCTAGCGACGACCATCATGATGACGTATCAAGGGGTGATTGATTCGGCCGATTTGATCGACGGCGATAACGATGTAGATCACCCTGGTATCATCACCGTTGTCGATGCCGCCAAGCTGGTGCAGGTCAAGGAAGCGGTTGATCGTCTCGCTGCCAATTTAGTCAGCGAGTTTGAATTTTCTCCCGCCAGCACGCGCCAAAAGTTGCATGATGCTTACCTGAATGCAGGCGTTTATTTCGACACAAATTCCTGCGCTCCACAACAATTTGAACTGGGCGCCCCTGACGCAGTTGTCGATCTTGGCACGTTTATGGGCGCAATCCGTACGGAGTTTGCCAACAGTCGGTTTAATGTTGATTGGGCGGCGCTGGCTGTGAAATCAAGTGTTTCTGTTGATACATCAGCCTCAGCCATTGTTACGCACACGGTTCACAGCGGCACGCCGTGGTTTGCTGGTGACTTGGCTCCCGTTTGGACGCTTGACCACTCTGATCTGGCTGGGTTGGGCATCTATGCTGACATGGGCGGCACGGTTAAAGACGGTAAGACAGTAATTTCATGGCAATACCCGTTTTATATTGATGAATCGGCCGAAACGGGGCTGCAATTTGTCAAGAACGGAGCACATCCGTCGTGGTCTGATGTCATGAGCCTCTATTGGGAAGGCACAGCATTGGACACGATGATCTGTTTGCCAGAATTGCCGTCAACACGCAGCGTTGGCGAGATGACAGTCGTTGATGTGTTGTTAGCACAAGGGGCGTTAGGTGTCGGCCAAGCAACTGAAATCGGTATCTCGGTGCGGGCCGATACAGTGATTGAAAACAGTTTGGTCGAAGTTATCATCGTGTTGGATGCGACCAACATGGTTGTTTATAGCGATACGATTTCAACTGGGTATTTGCCGACAGGGACGCATGAGATTGTGATGGGCTTGCCGTTTACCCCCACGGTAGAGGGAAATTACACCATTATGCCAACGGTCGATGTGGATAACCGTGTCGAAGAAGCAAATGAGGATGACAATCAGCTAAACGATCCAATGGCGCAGCGGCTCATTGTGCATAACAGTAGCGGTTTGACGCTTGATGTTCAGACACTCAACGGGCAACAGTGGTTTAGTTCACGCAAAATCACCCTCGCTCTCACAAGTAACATTGATAGTGTATCTGTCGATTTACAGTATCTTGTGTGCAATATTTTTGAACTATCGGCAGGAGACAATCCTGGGGTACACATTTTTGAGCGCACACGCACCGTGACGGCTAGCGATCCATCGCAGCCCAATTTTACGCTGGAGCTGCCAGAGTCGGTTGCCGCAGGGCAGATTGAGGTGCAGTGTCGTGGGATCGCGTCTAGTGAGTTTTCGGTGCGCCCAGCCAAAGTTGCGTTCAACTTTGCGCCTAAGTCCCATCCGCTGACAAGCGATCCCGATCGTTTTGTTTTTAAGAATGGTATGTCGATGGATACGTTGGTGGTTAATGTTTCGGCCGACAACGGAACGGTCGTCGCCACTGCTTGGGAACCGCTCAATCCATTTGCAGCCCAAAAAATTACCGTCCAAGCGGGACAAAGCAAACCAATTGAATTTGCTCAAGCGCGTGCTGGCGACTATGTGGTTGTTATCGAAGGAACAGGTATCTATACCATAACAGGCTGGCGCAACGGCAGCCCTGGGCGGCACGTCACATCATTCATCTCGCCCGTGATGGTTCAACTGCCGCGTCCAATGTTTATCTCCGCACCTTCCAACGTCGAGATGCTGCCCGTGCTAGAGGTTATGAATGTATCTGAAGGTTACATATTAGATAGTGTCATGCAGGTAGAAATCAAGGTGGAAAGATTGCCAAAAATGGATGCTGTCGCACTTTATGTAGGTGATGTTCATGTAGGGGATGGTGTGCCAATGCATAACAAAGATGGAATGTACACCGTTGAACTTGACCCAACGAAACTGCCGACGGGGCAGCAGAAACTGATGGCCAAGGTCATGAATAGAGATTCTGTGATGGCTGAGACACACCAAAACATTTGTGTCCAACACTGTGGTGCAACCTCTGCGGTTGCGTTGCAGAATACTGAGGTTGATCAGGCCTCACCACCTCAACT
>JBMZDF010000090.1:0-16084 GCA_049614105.1 Promineifilaceae bacterium (SeqCode) | reverse complement strand
AGGGCCATCCAACGAGCAGGCACGCGGAACAGGGCGAAGCCGGGCAGGTAAATAATATAGTTTTTGAATAGGGGATTATGTTCACCAAACGCAAACAGCAGGCCGCAAACGAGCAGAATAATCGGCATCCACATGCGCCGATTGTAGGCGACGTGAAAGAGGCCAATCATGAGCAGTAGGAGGCAGGCAATTGGCAGGTAGGCCACATATTCGGCCGAAGGTTGCTGCCCATAAGTCGGCAACAACGTGCGTGGGAACAACAGCGGATGCAGCGAAAAAGACATCGCTTCTTCAACTGGTAACCCGCCGCCCTGCCGCCGCGATAGCCCCGTCAGTTCCAAAGTGGGCAACAGTTGAACCGCCGCCAACACGACCGCCAGCACAACGCCGCCGACCACGGCAACGCCTATTTGCCCAAGTTCAATCCCTTTGGCACGTACTTTGGCGCTCATGGGGGTGTCATTTTCGGCCGATGGCGATCGCAAATTGCTCAACCACTCAACCCCAACCCACAGCCCGAGCGCGATGCCCGTCATAAAAGTTGTTTGTGTGTGTCCAGCTAGAAGCTGCATCGCAAACAGCAGCCCGATCACCGCCGCTTTGCGTAACGCGCCACGCCAATCGGCCGTTGTTGCCGCAAATGAACTGCCCACCGCAACAATCCACGGCATCCACGCCAGCCCTTGAATCTGGTTGACGAGTTCGACCTTTGCAGATAGATAACCGCCCAGACCAAAGGAGGCCGCAGCCAACAATGCGCCCAGCATACTCAGCTTCAGACCACGCCGCGCCAGCCAGTAGGTTCCCAATCCGGCAATCAAAACGTGGATGAAAATCGTGGCGCTAACCGCGTAAGGCGTTCGGAAAAACCACCAAAGCGGCCAGTTAAGCGGATAGAAAAAGCCAAGCTGACTATTCGCCAACAGCGGCGCACCCATGAACAGATCAGGGTTCCACAGCGGCAAGCGCCCTGCGTGCAGCGCATCAGACGCCGACTGCCACAGCGGGTAAAAGTAACGATAGGTATCGCCACGCGCCAAAATCAGATTGGAAAAAACAAGTCGTCGGTAGACAAGCATCGCCAGCGCAACAAAAGCGGCAATCGGCCATAGGGTGTTGAGTCGTTGGGTAATACGTGACAACATATTAGAGGGAGGAGAGATTCAACTGTCAGTTAATTTGAATGGTGAATAGAAAATAATGAACGGGGAATTCAGAATGGATGTATACAATTCTCAATTCATTGTTCACTGTTAATTATTCACCGTTTGCTTTTAACCGTTCAAAACGGTTTGTGAAAGCGTGCAGAGACTTCCATTATCGCATAATTTGATAAAGCAAGATACCGTTTGATTGTAAGCGTTTCTCTAACTGATAGCCACCGCTCATCAAGGCGCGTTGAAACGGCGCAGCGCGGGCGTCGGCTGGCAGTACGATATAGCGCCTTTCGTCATAGAATACATCGAGATTATCAACCAAGGTCGCGGGGTCAGGCGTCCATTCGGTGTAAACGCCCGTCTCCATTAAATGAAAACGCCACTGCCAACTATACCAATGATCGTATAGCACCGTTCCGTAGGGGGCATCCGCAAAGAAAACGCCGACTGCCGCAGCGCCTTCGTCTGCATTCGGCCGCCCTCCCACTAAAAACCGCCCGTCTCGCGCATCAATTGCCGCGACAGACAGCCACAGGGTACAAAAAAATAGACTGCACACGGCCAGCACACGCACCAGTTGTTCTCTGGGCGGCGAGGCAACCAATTGTCGAATGATGCTCGCCAGCACGCGGCTCACCAACACAATGACCAGCACAGCAAACGGCAGCATGTAACGATCATACACGGCGGTTGCCAGCAGCCAGTGGAAACAGAAGTAGCTCAGGAGCATGAGCCACAACAGCCGATCTTGTGTGCGTATCGTTCGGTTTCTGTCGGGCATCATGAAAAGCCAAACGGTGCTGGGGAGCATCAACAGCAAGATCGGTAGGTTAAAAACGGTGGCGAGGTAGGTTTGCCACTGTTGCCAGCGTGGGCGCAGTTCGTAGGAGGAAATCGGCCGAATTCCACGAATCAACAGCGCATCACCTGTCCCGCCAAACGTCTGCCCCGATGCAAACATCCAAACAGCGACACAGCCAAGCATCAGAATCGCAATCTGCCACGCAACCCGCTTTCGTAAAAACAGCGGCAGCAGCAGCAACGCCTGATACTTTACCGCCAGCGCCAACCCAAACAAACCGCCAGCTATTCGCGATTTGCGCTGTGCCAGTGCCGCAATTACCAAAACTAGCATCAGAAAATCGGTAAATGCACTGCTGCTAAATTGAATCGCAAAAGGGGAAAGCGCCAGCAGCAACGCGGCGATTAGTCCCGCCAATCGATCGCGCCACGCACGTTGCACCCAATGATAAACCAGCGGCAACAATACCAGCGACCCAATCCAGTTGGGCAAGCGTGCCGCCCATTCGCTCGGACGCAAAAAACGAAAAGCCACCGCCTGCAAATAAAAAAGCAGGGGTGGCTTATCAACCAATTGTGTTTGCAAAAAGGGATCGCGTCCTGTTGAAATCAGACGCGCCCAGCTTGCAAATAGCGCTTCATCGATGTGAAAACTATTGTCAAACAGTCCTTTTGCCCGTAGCCAAGCTGCGAGCAATATGAACCAAACAAGCATCCATCGCGAGCGTAGGAACATTTGCTATTGTTAGCAAGCACTAACCCTTGATGATTTTGAGCAGTTTGTTGTCACGTCATTAGACGACTTTTTACCCACAAAAGCGGCTACAACAACCTCTACTCAGTAAAATCGACGGTTGAGATACTAATCAGTAAAGCGATAACGGATGAGGGCAAACAGCGCCTTGCTGCCGTCCTTAAACGGGCGAATCTTCTTGCCTTCATCAAATTCACGTCCATAGTAGGAGATCGGCACTTCAAAAATACGGTGTCCACGCTTAAGCACTTTCGCCGTAATTTCTGGCTCAAACTCAAACCCACGCGAGCGCAATTTCATGTCGCGCACGACTTCCGCCTTGAACACCTTGTAACAGGTTTCCATGTCGGTCAGGATCGTGTTGTAAAGCACGTTTGTTGTCCAAGTCAAAAATTGGTTGCCAAACTTATGCAGCAAGAACATTGACTTGGATGGCCCGCCGCGCAGTCGGGAGCCGTAAACAACATCAACGCGACCTTGACGAATTGGATCGAGCAACTTTTCATAGTCGCGCGGATCGTACTCAAGATCAGCATCTTGGATGAGGAAAATATCCCCTGTCGCATTCTCAAAGCCAATGCGAACCGCAGTGCCTTTGCCTTCGTTTTTATCTTTTAGGATCACCGTGATCATATCACTCCAAGATTCAATCTCGGCGTACAGCGCACGGGTTCCATCGGTGGACCCATCGTCCACGATAATAATTTCGTCTGCTTGTTCAACGGCCAGAACCTGCTTCACTGATTCACGCAGCAGTTCAACTTCATTGTAAACGGGGATAATAACAGATAGCTTCATAAAACTTAACCGGGTGTGACGGGCATTTAACACCCGTGGACTCTAAAAATTAACAGCGGCGCATTATAACATTGCACTAACACAGTTCCAATCGCTCTAATCAGATGTCGACCCTATAATGGGGATTCGTATTGATCACGTATGAATTGAGTTCAATGGTACAAACAGCCCTATTGCAATTATCAACAGTTGTGCGGCTGAGGCAAACAATAAATGAAAGAGATTAAGAATCTGGTGTTGGATATGGATGGCGTATTGTGGTTGGGAATGACGCCCATGCCGAATTTGCCCAACTTTTTTGCAACGTTGCGCGGCTTGGGCATCAATTTTGCTTTGGCGACCAACAATGCCTCGCGCACGGTCGACCAATATATTCAAAAGTTTGCTAAGTTTGGAATTGAAATGGAGGGCTGGCGGATTTTGAGTTCGGCCGAAACCACCGCCGCCTATCTCCAAAATGAATACCCGACGGGAACCCGCGCCTTTGTTCTCGGCGGCGACGGGCTGCGCGTGGCGATGCAAACGCACGGCTTCGAGGTCATCAACCAAATCGGTACGACAATCGACCTAGACAACCCGCCCTCGCGTGACGAAATGGATTCGGCCGATGTGGTCGTGATCGGTTTCAACTGGATGGCAACTTATGCCGACTTTGCCCACGCGACCTACCATATCAACAACGGCGCACGCTTTATCGGCAGCAATCCCGATTCGAGCTTTCCGGCCGAAATCGGCCGAATGCCCGGCGCAGGCGCACTCATCGCCCTTGTGCAAACGGCAACAGGTGTCGAACCAACCATCATCGGCAAACCGTTTCCTTACATTTACAACGAAGCGCTGAAACGGCTCAACGCAACCCCCGCCAACACCGCGATGGTGGGCGACCGTCTCGACACCGATCTGCTCGGTGCGCAAAATCTTGGCCTGATCAAAATTTTGGTTCGCAGCGGCATCAGCAGCGATGCCGATCTGCCCGGCCACGCTGTTCAACCTGACTACATCTTTGACGACATCAACGGCCTCGCCGCTGCGCTCAAATCAGCTAATTAATGACTCCCAACCTTTACGATCTTACCTTCGATGAACTCCAGCAATTCCTAATTGACCTTGGTCAGCCTAAATTTCGGGCGAAGCAAGTTTGGCAATGGCTGTATCAAAAATATGCGGTCAATTTTGACAGCATGGCAAATCTGCCAAAAACGTTGCGCAGCGCCCTAACCGAACACGCAACCCTCACCACGCTCGAAACGGCCGTCACGCAGCACTCTAGTGATGGGCAAACAAAAAAGTTGCTGTTCAAGCTTCCTGATGGGCAGCTCATCGAAACGGTGCTGATGCGCTATGAAAAACGTCGCACCATCTGCATCAGCACCCAAGCGGGCTGCGCGATGAACTGCGTTTTCTGCGCGACAGGTCAAATGGGCTTCTATCGCAATTTGACCGTTGCTGAAATTGTGGCGCAGGTGATCCATTTTGCTCGCGAGCTAGCCGAAGAGGGTGAACACTTGACCAACGTGGTCATGATGGGCATGGGCGAACCGCTGCACAATTACAAAAATACGATCGCAGCGCTTGACAAAATGACGGACGCCAACGGCATCAACTTGGGAGCACGCAAAATCACAATCTCAACGGTGGGGCTTGTGCCAGCGATTCGCAAATATGCAGATGAAAAACGGCAAACGCCGCTTGCGATCAGCCTGCATGCCGCAACCGACGAGGAGCGCGACAAACTGCTGCCGATCAATCGCCGCTGGGAAATCGAAGATTTAATGGAAGCCTGTCACTACTACATTGAAAAAACAGGGCGTCGTCTAACTTTTGAATGGGCGCTCATCAATGGTAAAAACGACACAATTGAACAGGCAGACGCGCTGGGCGAACTGCTCAAAGGCATGTTGTGTCACGTCAATTTGATCCCGCTCAATCCAACAAACGGGTTTAAAGGTGGGCCAACCACCCGCGATCGTAGCGACGACTTCCGCGCAAAGCTGGCCGAATATGGCGTCAGCAGCACCGTCCGCGTGCGGCGCGGCATCGATATTCAGGCCGGCTGCGGTCAGCTACGCGATCGCGTGCTCACCGATGCCTATCTTGAGAAAGGAACGAAACTTAATTTTGAACACCCGCTGCCAATGGCGGAGTAAAAAGTAAAAAGTGGGAAGTGCAAAGCCTTGTACTTTCCACACCTTGTCCTCATTGGTTGTTCGGGTAAAAAGTGCTACCCTTCCCATCTTGACGAACCCACTATTTTAAGTACAGCGTGATGAGAATTCGGATGTGTTTTCGGCCGAATTCTAAACCTCATCGCTTTTCACACCTATTATGGCTAAACCTAAATTCAAATGGATCGATCCATTCCTCCTAGACGACCAGCTTAGCGACGAAGAACGCATGGTGCGCGACGCCACCCATGATTATTGTCAAAGCAAGCTCATGACGCGCGTACTCGAAGCCAATCGGCATGAGACGTTTGACCGCGACATCTTTTATGAAATGGGCGAAATGGGGCTGCTCGGCGCTACAATCCCCGAAGAATATGGCGCAGCAGGGCTAAACTCTGTCTGCTACGGTCTGATCGCACGCGAAGTTGAGCGGGTTGACAGCGGCTATCGCAGCACGATGAGCGTGCAAAGCTCACTCGTCATGTACCCAATCTACAGCTACGGCACAGAAGCGCAGCGGCAAAAATATCTGCCCAAACTTGCCAGCGGTGAGTTTGTCGGCTGTTTCGGCCTAACTGAGCCAAACCACGGCAGCGACCCTGGCAGCATGGAAACCCGCGCCACCAAAACGAACGGCGGTTGGGTTTTGCACGGCAACAAGATGTGGATTACCAACTCGCCAATTGCAGATGTATTTGTGATTTGGGCCAAAGCTTATGGCGGCGGGGAAAATGCGATTGGTGCAAAAGACGGCGATATTCGCGGCTTTGTGCTTGAAAAAGGCATGAAGGGATTGAGTGCGCCTAAAACTGAGGGCAAGTTCAGCCTTCGCGCCAGCATCACGGGCGAGATTGTGATGGATGAAGTGTTTGTGCCAGATGAAAATCTGCTGCCAAATGTGAAAGGGTTGAAGGGGCCGTTTGGCTGTTTGAACAAGGCTCGCTTTGGAATTTCTTGGGGGGCGTTGGGTTCGGCCGAATTTTGCTGGCATGCCGCCCGTCAATACACTCTCGACCGCATCCAGTTCGGCCGACCATTAGCCGCCAATCAGCTTATCCAACTCAAGCTCGCCAACATGATGACCGAAATTTCAATCGGCTTGCAAAGCGTTTTGCGCGTGGGCCGTCTGATGGATGAAGGTCGCGCCGCGCCCGAAATGATTTCACTCGTCAAGCGCAACTCCTGCGGCAAGGCGCTCGACATTGCCCGCATGTCACGCGACATGCACGGCGGCAACGGGATCTCGGACGAATTCCACGTTATCCGCCACGTCATGAACCTCGAAGCGGTCAACACCTATGAAGGCACGCATGACATTCATGCACTCATTCTGGGTCGGGCGCAAACAGGCATTCAGGCGTTTATGATGCCTACTGCTTAGTCTTAGGGCTTCAGTAATGCACCCTCCCCTAGCCCCTCCCGAAGGGAGGGGGACTTGGGTCCGCCCTTCGGGAGGAATTATTGTGAGCGATACTGATCGCGTAGAAATTCGGGCAAATCTTCAACGTCTGGAAACCCGATCAAAATGCCACGCTTTTCGCGGTTCCAACCGTGGACAAGGCTTTGGATGTTGTTGTCGGTTAGGGTGATGCGTGTTTTACGGCGCATGAGCCACTGAACAAGGTGCGTTTGCATTTCGGCGCGAATGGTCGCGTAGTCGGGGTGGCTGCCGAGGTCGTTTGTTTCTTGTGGATCGTTTTCTAGGTCGAATAGAATCGGCCGAAAACTATCAAACCCAACATACTTCCAGCGTTCCGTCCGAATCATCACCGAATTACAGCGATCGTCAGGCAAGCCCAAAATGAAGCGCGACCCGCGATCGGCAAAGTCAACTTCGCTCACCGCATACGTCCGCCAATCAACTTCCTGCCCATAAAGCAGCGGCAGCAGCGAGCGCCCTTCTAAACGATGGGCAGGGATTTCGCCGCCCGACAGTTCAATAAATGTTGGCAGCAAGTCAATCGCCTCAACAAAGCGGGTGTCGACTGTGCCGCGTGTCACGTCTGCTTCAGGTGACGGATCAGCGATAATCATGGGGACACGCACTGCTTCCTCATGAAAAAACGACTTTTCCCCCATCCAATGATCGCCCAAATAGTCGCCATGATCGCTGGTGAACACGACCACCGTGTTATCTAGCTGACCACGCGCTTTCAAAAACGCCATCATCTCACCCACGTTGTCATCAATTTGCTTGATCAAGCCCATGTACGCTTGCAACACGGCTAATCGGGCGTCCATATTCTGAAAGCCACGCGACGGCTGAGATTGTGTGTATGCTTTGAAAACAGGGTGCGCGTCATCTAATTCGCCTTCGCTGCGATTGATAGGCAAAAAATCATCGACCCCATACATTGACGCATACGGTTCTGGCGCAATGTAGGGCCAATGCGGTTTGATATAGCTTAGGTGAACACACCAAGGCTGGTCACCCGCCTCCTCGATAAAATCGATCGCGCGACGGGTTGTGTAAGGTGTCTCAGCATGTTTGTCGTCGATGTCAGCCGGCAATGTACCCGCATTCAAAAACCAGCCATTGACCCACTTACCTTCCTCATCAAGCGCCCCGTTGGCATGAGTTTGCCATGGATTGACCCCCTCATAACCTTTTGAGCGCAAATAACGATTGTACTCTACATTTTCGGCACGCTTATCTTCAGGATGCAGCCCATCATCACGCAAATAAGGCTCAAACCCGATGTTATCAAGATGCTCACCTAGCTTTGATTTGGGATCAATACCTAAACGTTTCATCCCCTCCAGATCAGGAAACGAGTGCGTTTTCCCAACCAGCGCCGTGCGAACGCCCAGCGGCGCGAGATAATCACCGATTCCCAGCTCATCGGGGCGCAAGGCGGCAAAATTGACCGAAACGCCATGTGATGACATGTAGCGGCCTGTGTAGTAGCTGGCGCGTGATGGCGCACAAATGGGAGATTGAACATAGGCGCGATCAAAGCGCACACCACGTTCAGCCAGTTTATCAATATTGGGCGTGTGTAAATGCGGATGCCCATAGCAGGATAAATAATCCCAACGTAACTGGTCGCACATGATAAATAAGATGTTTTTCTGCGTCACGGACGTGCCTCCATCCAAGTGCCAATCGCTAAGACAAGTAAACTGGTCGCAGCCCCAGCCGCGAGATGCACAAGGCCGCCGTTCAGCTTAAACACAACCGCGACACCCGCCCCAACCAACCATGCGGTTAACATCAATCGGCTAGAAAGCGGCCGTTTGAGCAAAGCATAGGCGATCATCACCGCTATTGCGGGAGGGGTTGCTGCACCAATCCATTCCAAAAACGGCAGCAAGCGTCGGTCAAACCGTGTGATGCCAAGACCTGTGCCAACCATCAAAAAGATAGCGGCGCTGACTCGCGGCGGAATACGCACCACTTCCGCCAGCGCCAGCGATCCAGAGTGAAGCGTTGACAGCGTGGCCGACAGCAGCGAAATAATAATAAACACCTGACCCAAAACGGCGTAGGGGGTCGCCGCCATAATTGTGTCGAGGTTCCAACTGCCTGTTGCATTGTAGAGCAGCGCACCAACAAACATGGAAATTGTCAGGACGACAAAGAATAGACCCGCATCCATCCAAACGTCACGATCAGACTGTAGATCCCATGCAAAGTCGGAACTACGCAATGAGAACAGAGCGGCAAAAGAGATGATGCTTCCTATGACGTAGATGCTGCTGCTCAAAGTTAGGGTGTCTGAGGGGATGGTTTCGGCCGAATTGCCACCCACAATCGCCAGCGCCACCAGCACCAACGCCAAACTCGCCGTCGTCGTCACCCAAACCAACCGATTCCAGCGATTCACCCCCAGACCGCTAAACACAAATATCGCAACCGCTAGCAGCACAATCCCCATCCAGCCGCGCAATGACAAGATATTTGCCAAACTTGTACCAGCTAGCCCCAATTGGAAACCGCTCCAGCCCATCATGCCCGTTGCCATCATCACGTTTAGCAACAGCGCACCAGCGCCTAAGCCAAAGGTGCTGACAGACCATTTTGCGAAAGGCTCCCGCCGCCGTCGCGCAATCACGCCGCATGACCCCGCCAGACAGCAGAGAATGGCTGCGCCCAACGGCATCAGCCACCACAGCGCGGAAAGGGGAAGCCGTGACGCAAGCCCGCCACCTAGCGTAATGCTCGCGGGATTAATTCCAATGCCGATCCAGATTCCAGCCCGCTGTTGCCAGCGTGTTGTGTACTGTGTGCTGTTATGTGTGCTCATATGTGGGAACCCAGAGTTTGCAAAGTTGGACATTGCAGGTGAACAAGGTTTCCCCTACATGACTTCGCGCCTCTCGCCTCTTAGATATTCAATTATTTGCCAAATACACCGTCAACAGGGAAGTTGTGGTGTGTTAAGGCGACCTCTTTGTCCATTTCACGCACATCAACCGATAAATGCATGTAGCCATCGTCTCGTAGACGGCCGAATTCTTCCTCTAAAGTTGCCATGATTCGTTTGGCAAATTCTTGTCGCGTGGCTAAGGGGCGTCCGCCGCGAATCGTCAGTGTCACGAGAATATAACGATACCCTTCGTAGCCATCAGCTAACCAATAGTTGTCCAGCCGAATTGCCGCGCTGCGCATCCCTTTCATGTTGATTGCGCCTGTATCGGCAAGCTGCTGGTGCATTTTCTGGAACAGTGGTTTCGTGTCAATTTCTAAGTTGTCTGTGTATTCAAGTCGTAGATGGGGCATAGGATCAGGGGGCGTCTCTTGACGCTAACTATTTGCTTAAAGTGAAGTACCTTGGTTCGATGGGCGATTATCCTCTAGTTTTAAACAAAAAACGGCTGAGGACGGTAGCATCTCAGTGACTTTTTGCGCTAGTTCAGGTAATTTCCAATTATTCCCGCATTCCAACCATCCGATGTATGATCACAACCCAAGCTTGTTCTAACTATTTAATGAGTGTGTTTCATTTGAATAAAGATCGGTAGCTGAGCCTGTCGAAGCTAGTCGAAGCCTGAACGATACGCCGTTACGACTTCGACTAGCTCAGTCTACGTTATCGTCACCAACCCATTTGAAACACCCCCTACTTAATCGGAGACCCCACGTGAAGATCGAACATTTTGCAGTTAACGTCAACGAACCCAACAAGATGGCCCACTGGTGGGCTGATAATCTCGGCCTCAAAATTATTCGCGAAGATGATACACCTCCCTACATCACGTTTTTAGCAGATGAGGATAACGGGACGGTGATCGAGCTTTATGCTAATCCGAAAGGCGCGATTGTTGACTTTGGTCAGCACTCTATTTTTACCTTTCACATTGCTTTTGCGGTTGATGATATTTCGGCCGAATGCAACCGTCTCATCGCCGCCGGTGCGACCTCAACAGGCGATATTATCACAATGGGCAATGGCGATCTGCTCGGATTTGTGCGCGACCCTTGGGGAATTGTGATCCAATTCCTACAGCGCGTCGAGCCGCTGTTTAAGTAGACGGCTGGGGTGTCAGCCTCTCGGAAAAACAAATGGCCTGACGCCCCAACGCCCAACAACACATCAGGGCGTAGATTGACAAGCAATCACAATTGCGCCATCTCTGTTTCTCATCTGTGTGAGGAATGAAAGTATGAAAGAAAAAAGCACCATTCTCAGCGGCTTTCAAGGCTTCACGATTATCTGGTTCGGGCAGCTCATTTCGTTGCTCGGCACGGGCGCAACACGCTTCGCCCTAACCGTGTGGGTCTTTCAGGAAACAGGCACAGCCACCTCGCTTGTGCTCAGTATCGTCTTTTCCTTCGCGCCGCTTGTTATTTTCAGCCCCATTGCGGGCGTGCTGGTTGATCGCCTCAATCGCAAGCTGGTTGTGATGATGAGCGACATTGGGGCCGGGTGCGCCACGCTTTTCTTGCTCATTATGTTCTCAATGGGCAGGCTAGAAATCTGGCATATTTATGTCGCTGGGTTTGTGGCTGGCTCCTTTGAAGCATTTCAATTCCCTGCGTTCTCCGCTGCCACCACGTTGATGCTCAACAAAGCGCAATACGGTCGCGCCAGCGGGATGCTTGGTACAGCGGGATCTGCTTCGCAAATCGCAGCCCCAATCTTAGGCGGGTTGTTGCTGACGTTCATTGGGTTAAACGGCATTTTCCTAATTGACATCGCAACCGTTGTAATCGCCGTCCTCTGTATCAGCATCGTCTACATTCCACAACCAGCGCCAAGCAGTGAGGATACAGCGCAACAAACCTCATTTTGGCAAGATACCCTGTTTGGATTCCGCTATATCGCAGAGCGCCCCAGTTTGCTAGGCATGCAGACCGCTTTTTCTGTGTTCAACCTGCTCAGCGCGTTCGGCGCGATGATGTTGACCCCGTTGATTTTAGCCCGCACAGGCAGCAACGAAATTGCGCTCGGCACGGTGCAATCGGCCGCAGGGATCGGCGCACTCGCAGGTGGCATTATGATGAGCACTTGGGGCGGTCCCAAACGGCGCGTTCATGGTGTTTTTATTGGCATGCTGCTATCCTCGGTCATCGGCACGTTGCTCTTAGGTGTTGCGCAAGTTGTTACAATTTGGGCATTTGCGGCCTTTGCCCAAAGCTTCTTTATCCCCGTCATGAATGGGTCAAACCAAGCCATCTGGCAAAGCAAAGTCCCGCCAGCCTTGCAAGGGCGCGTGTTTGCAACACGGCGGCTCATCGCCCAAGTTAGCATGCCGATCGCCTTGCTTTTCGCAGGTCCGCTAGCCGACCAAGTTCTCGAACCCGCCATGATGTCGGGTGGAACGCTGGCCCCCACATTTGGTTGGCTCGTCGGCACAGGTACAGGCGCAGGGATTGGGCTAATGATTACAGCAACAGCCGCCCTTTCCACAATAGCCGCACTTGCCTGCTATGCATTCCCTGTGGTTAGCAACATTGAAGAAATTTTGCCTGACTTTGATGAAAAAGAAGAAAAGTAATGAAGAATAGTGAATGGTGAATTGAAGAGGTGATGGTGGTTTTCTTGCATTTTGTTCTTCATACCCCTTTTCTTAGAGCAAAAAAAGGTGTCGGCTCAACCAAAGCGCACTTGCTGAACTCAGGTCGGCGCTACAACAGTTTCCATGACTCACAACAACATCCCCTATCCTTTTAATTTGGGCAGCTATTCGCGGCCGATTACGACAACATCGGCCGCAGCCCAAACATGGTTTGATCGCGGTCTGCTGTGGACCTATGGGTTCAACCATGAGGAAGCGATCGATTGTTTTGAGAAATCGGCCGAAATCGACCCCACCTGCGCGATTGCCTATTGGGGCATGGCCTACGCCCATGGCCCCTTCGTCAACAAAGTTTGGGAATCGTACAGTCCGCAAGCGTTACGCCACACGTTAGAAATCTGCTACGAACTGCTGCAAACGGCCCGAACGCTTGACGCATCGCCTGTCGAAACAGATTTAATTGAGGCATTGCTCACCCGTCATCCATCGCCAGAGCTTGTGTCCTACGCCGTGCTTCATAATCGAAACGACGCCTTTGCCGACGCAATGCGCAACGTCTACGCGAAGCATTCCGAGGATGATGACGTTGCAACCATCTTTGTCGAGGCGATGATGAACCGCACGCCGTGGCAGCTATGGGATGTTGCCATTGGCGAACCGAAGCCACCAGCAGACACACTCGAAATGATGGCAGTGCTTGAGCAAGCGATGCAGCGCCGTCGCGATCAAGCGTTGCCAGCGCACAGCGGCGTATCGCATTTTTATATTCACACGATGGAAATGTCCCCGTTTCCAGAACGTGCGTTGCCAGCGGCGGATGCGCTGCGCGATTTGGTGTCTGCCAGCGGGCATTTGCAGCATATGCCTGCCCATATTGACGTGTTGTGTGGGCAATATCAGGCGGCATTGATCGCCAGCGACAAGGCGATTGCGGCCGATGATGCTTTTGCATCTGTGCGGGGCGAGCTAAAATTTTATACGCTTGCCCGCTGTCATAATCATCATCTCAAGCTGTTTGCGGCGATGTTTGCGGGACAATTTGCGCCCGCGCTGGCGGCTGGCAACGATATTCAGGCAATGTTGCCCGATGCGCTGCTGTTGGCGGCTGATGATTATTTTCGCATCGTGGCAGAGGCGTACTATTCGATGAAAACGCACGCGCTGGTGCGCTTTGGCAAGTGGCAAATGCTGATCGACGCGCCCTTGCCAGCTAATCAGGCGCTACATTGTGTGACGACGGCGATGTTGCATTATGGCAAAGGGGTGGCGTATGCGGCGACGGGGGATGTGGTTTCGGCCGAAAACCAACACCACCTTTTCCAAGCAGCTTATGCGATGATTTCGGCCGAACAGTTCATTTTCAACAACAGCGCCCATAACGTTCTCGATGTCGCCGCCGCCATGCTCAACGGCGAAATTGACTATCGTAAAGGCCGATATGACAGCGCATTTGCCCACCTGCGCCACGCTGCCACGCTCAGCGATACGCTCAATTACACTGAGCCTTGGGCGTGGATGCATCCGCCGCGCCATGCGCTAGGGGCGCTGCTGCTCGAACAGGGCCACGTAGCGGAAGCGGAAGCGGTCTATCGTGCCGATTTGGGGATCGACAACGTGCTCCATCGGCCGTCCCAACACCCAAACAACGTCTGGAGCCTGCACGGATATGCAGAATGCCTGCGCCGTCTGCATAAACCAAACGCCGACATTGCACAACGTTTAGCACAGGCGCTTGCCCTCTCTGATGGCACAATTAACGCTTCTTGCTGTTGCCGATAAAAAAGCGTCTTTCAGTCCGCTGGCTTACTACCCGCCTTGAAGCCACGTCGCCAGCCACAGCGTTGACATGCCGAAAATGATGGTGATGATGATGCTGCAGCTAAAGTAGGCGACCACAATTGCAACCAGCGAGGCGATCAGATTGAGGTTTGAGAAGGATAGGTTAATGACATCACCTTCTGGGCGCAAAATGGAAGGCGTGATGATGGCGGAGAAGGCGGCAACGGGGACAAAGCGCAGCATCTTTTTGAACCACGCAGGCATTTCCCACTGGCTGAAAAATAGAATAAAGGAGGCTCGGCCGAAAAAGGTCAAGCTGCCAAGGAGTAAGGTCACAAGCCAAAATTTCATACGCTATGCACCTGCCCCTTGCTCATCACGATCTAGAAACGCGCCAGTCATCATGCCGCTCAAAATAGCGGTGACGAGTCCTAAATTGTGGGGCATCTCGACGGTTAACAGGGCAACCGTTGCCGCAACGACAGCAGCGGCCAAATAAGGCCAGCTCTTGATCGCGGGTACGAGCAGGCCCAAAAACATAACAGGGACAATAAAGTTGAGCGACCAGCTATCAGGAATCACTGCGCCAACAAAGAAACCGGTAATCACGGCCGATAGCCAGCCCACGGTAATGAGTGCGCCTGTGCCAGCGTAGTACCAATGTTTGTGGGGCGCGTCTGGATAGTTGTCATAGTAGGCGATTGACAGCGCATATCCTTGGTCGACCAACAGGTAGGCCAGCAGCAGCTTCCATCGTGTCGATAGATGTCGAAAGTAAGGCGCGATCGACGCGCTGTAGATCACCAATCGCAGATTGACAATCGCGGCGGAAAGGACGATCACCCACAGGGCAGCGTCCGCCTCGTAAAGCTGAAAAGCGACAAGTTGCGACAATCCTGCAAAAACGTAGACAGAAAAGGTAAGCATTTGGAGCGTGGATAGGTGATTTTCGGCCGAAATAACGCCCACAACCAACCCAAACGGAATCGCTCCCAGCAAAACGGGCGCAATGGCCTGCATGCCCCCCAGAAAGGCGGCGCGTGATGTTTTGAACATATCCAGAACTGTACATCGTGAACAAAGAAGCGGGCAAGAAATAGAGCGGGTCAGTTAGTCCTGTTTACTTCATGACCAGCATTTTTGCGGTTTGGCCGTTGGGGTTTATCATACGTCTCTAAATATCAATACACCTCCGAGGGTTATCATCATTTGTTCTGATAGGTGGATCAAACCCTCCGAGATTTTCGTCAAGGTGATTAATGAAAATTGAACAACAAGCCGCTCTGGTTACGGGCGGCGCTTCAGGACTAGGGGCAGAAACAGCGCGGCAGTTGGCGCGGGCGGGGGCGAAAGTGGCGATACTGGATGTCAACCTTGCGTTGGCGCAAACGGTTGCCGCAGAAATTGGCGGGATTGCGATTGCGTGTGATGTGTCAGATGCACAATCGGCCGAGGCCGCCATCACAGAAGCACGCGAGGCACACGGCCCAGCACGTCTGCTTGTCACCTGCGCAGGCGTCGCCATTGCAAAACGCATTGTGGGACGTCAGGGGCCAATGGCGTTGGCTGATTTTGCGCGTGTGATTAATATCAACCTAATCGGCACGTTCAATCTGATGCGTTTGGCGGCCGATGACATGATTAAGCTCGATCCGCTTGACGATGGT
>JBMZDF010000089.1:0-16158 GCA_049614105.1 Promineifilaceae bacterium (SeqCode) | reverse complement strand
AATCTCTGCTCGAACCCTAGAATCCCCGTTCCTTTAGGTCGGGGAGTATGTCAACTGAGAACCTAGACTCATTTTTCCAAGAATCAGCGCGACAGATTTTTCATCTGTCGCGCTTTTCTGTTTAATACAAGGATGAATATGAAGCCTCGCAATCTTGTTGTGTTAGTTAGTGCGGTTCTGTTGTTTGTCACGGCCGCCTCTTTTCTTGTGTTGATCCAAGGTTGGCAGAAGGATGCGCCGTCTGTTATTGGGACAACTGACTTCCCTCAGGCCACCCCTGCCATTATCGAAATCGACCCTTATCGCGACTGGGCGCAAATTGGCGAGGCCGCGCCCGATTTCACGCTAAGCGATGCGGACGGGAAGCCAGTCACCCTGTCTGAGTTTCAAGGCCAGCCTGTGATGGTCAACTTTTGGGCAACGTGGTGTGCACCTTGTGAAGTTGAAATGCCAGAGCTACAGGCGATGCACGAAAAATATCAGGATGATGGGTTTGTTATTTTGGCGCTCAATCAGGATGAATCGGCCGAATCAGTCGCCACCTACTTCAACGACAGAAACCTAACCTTCACCGCCCTGCTAGACACCAACAGCGTTGTCACCGCCAGCTATGGTGCATTCGGCACGTTGCCCAGCAGCTACTTTATCGATCGCGACGGCGTTATCACCGATCGCCACATCGGCCTTGTCTCTAGCGAACAACTAGAAACCTATTTGGCGGAGATATTGAGCATGCCAACCGCCGAATAAACGAACAAAACGCAAAAAGCGGGATCGTCTATAATTATACTATGCGACGCTTAACCACCTTTTCCCTTTTATCCCTTATCGCAGTCTTATTGGCGGCTTGCAACACACCACCTGCGGCTGATCAAGAAGTGACCACTACGCAGGAAAGTGTCGATTCGATTGTTGTTGAGGAGACGCTGAACAGCACGACAGAACCAGATGTAGACGAGACAACAGAAATAAATGAGGTCATTGTCCAAACCGTTGAGCCAACGGCTGAACCGACCGATATTATCAGCACCGCAGAACCAACAATTGTGGTTCCCACCCCTGTCTCACCGCGCCCTGTTGATGATGGCACGGTGATTGAAACCCCTTCGGCCGAAGCACGCTCATACACCATCCAGCGCGGCGACACCTTTAGCGAAATCGCCGAATCGTTTGGTATTCCAAGCTATGAGTTGGCCGTTCACAACAGCATCTTTGACCCCAATGCGATTGAAGTTGGGCAAGTGATTGAAATTCCAGCGGAATACGCAGCAAATGCGCCTACAAATTCAACAGAGACTGAGCCTGTGGTGGAAGCGGTTGAAGCCACCGAAACACCGCAACCCACCGAGGCAGCTACCGTTGAACCAACGCTAGCCGCAACGAAAACGATTGAGCCAACCCAAATTGCGAGCGAGCCAGAGGAAACTGAGGCGGCGGTAGATCGTGAGGAACAGAGTTATGTTGTTCAGGCGGGCGATTCCTTAACGCGCCTGTCGGTTTCGTTTGATGTTGCGTTGCGTGAATTGGCACAGGCGAATGGTCTACAAGTAAATAGCGATCTTTTGATTGGGCAAACGTTGATTATTCCTGCATCAGAGTAACTTAGGACAACACATCATAAAACTGGGGCAGCGACGCAACGGGGTCTTGTGACCACGTGAGCGCGTGGTGGATGGTTTTCTCGGCCGAAATCATCCCCGCCTCCCCCTGCACATGCACAACCCCAAGCTGCTCACCAGCCTGATAATACGTGCCAACCTTCGCAAATAGCTCAAACCCAACTGCGTGATCGAGCCGATCTGTTTTCTGCTTGCGTCCGCCCCCCATCTCGACAATTTGCCAGCCAAGCGCCTCGGTGTCGATGGCAGCAATGTAGCCAGAGTGTTGTGCGGTAATCGGCCGAATAATCGCAGCCTTAGACAACCGTTTAGGCTCATCAATCAACGCCCCATCGCCCCCTTGCGCCACCACCATCTCACGAAATTTGGCGAACGCCGCACCAGAGTCACGGGCAGTGTTCACAAGTATTTCCGCTTCCGCAAGCGTCTTGGTACGCCCAGAAACCAACAGCATGTGCGCGGCAAGCGTCACACAGTGCGTCCAAAAATCAGACGGTGTCGGCTTGCCTTGCAGCGCCCAAATCGCCTCGCGCACCTCTAGCGCATTGCCAACCGCATACCCTAGCGGCTGATTCATATCGGACAGTAAGGCAACTGTTTTGCGCCCCGCATCGTTGCCAATATCAACCATTGTGCGGGCAAGCTGGCGGGCTTGTTCAACCGTTTTCATGAAGGAACCGCTGCCTACTTTCACATCCAGCACGACGCCATCGGCCCCGCTGGCGAGCTTTTTCGACATAATCGATCCTGCAATCAGCGGGATGCTGCCCACGGTGGCGGTCACGTCACGCAAGGCATACAGTTTGCCGTCGGCGGGGGCTAAATCGGCCGATTGTCCCGCCAAAACCAGCCCAATCTCCCCAAGCTGCTGCTTAAATTCGGCAATCGTAAATTGACTATCCCAACCTGCAATCGACTCCATTTTGTCGAGCGTTCCACCCGTGATGCCCAGCCCACGACCGCTCATTTTGCCCACAGGCACGCCGCACGCCGCCACCAACGGCTGCACAACAAGCGTCGTCTTGTCGCCTACGCCGCCTGATGAATGTTTGTCGATTACAAACTTCGCTACATCGTGCAAATCGAGCGTGTCACCTGATGCCGCCATCGCCAACGTCAAATCGACCGTTTCACGTCGTGACATGCCGCGCAGGTAAATTGCCATCAGCATCGCCGCAATCTGATAGTCAGGCAGCGTGTTATCCGCAACACCTGTCACGAACTGCTTAATTTCGGCCGAACTCAATTCGCCACCATCTCGTTTTTGCTTAATCAGCGCAATCATGTTCATAAAAACCTGAAAACTTCCTCTCACCACAAATATTAATATTGGGTCAAGATTATAACACCCTAGACTTAGCCCCCTATTTTTCTGTATAATGGTCGATTAATAAGCAACCGCTTTTGACTGATTTTCCTATTGAACATTGAGTATTCAGCTTTTCTAGTAACTCTTAGAGGCACTTTTGATAGGGAATTTAACTAAGAACGGTTACCAAACGGATCACAAAAAGTTTCGACCAATAAACCTCAGAGGTTTGTTGTTATCTACTCTGGTCTATGCATAAAAACCTCAGAGGTTTTTATCAACAACTACTTGCGATCTACTGAGCTGGCCGCCCCTACTAAACAATCCTCGGGCGGCTTTTATATATCTGAGACAAGGATGAAGGTCGAAGGATGAAAAGTGGGGGTGCTGCCGCGTGGCCTCGCTTTTCATCCCTCAGCTTTCATCCTTCTTATATAACCAGGAGTTTTAACTGATGGAACGAGTGGATACCCTTTTAATCAATGGCACAATTGTGACGATGAACAGCGCGTTTGACATCCATATAGGGGGCGCAATCGCTATCGCAGGTGATGCGATTATGGCGGTGGGGAGTTCGGCCGCTATTCAAGCCAACTACGAAGCGGCCGAAGTGATTGATTGCCAAGGGCAGGTCGTCATTCCAGGGCTGGTCAACGCGCACACGCACGTCCCAATGACGCTGTTGCGCGGTCTCAATGATGATCTGCGTCTTGATGTGTGGCTTGGCTATCTGATGCCCTTAGAGCGCGAATTTGTCACCCCTGAGTTTGTTCGTCTTGGCACACAGCTTGCGTGCGCCGAAATGATTCGCAGCGGCATCACAACCTTTGCGGATATGTATTATTTTGAGAGCGATATTGCGACCGCAACGGCCGAAATCGGTATGCGGGCGTTATTGGGACAAACGCTGATCATTTTCCCGACCCCCGATTCACAAACCTATGAAGACGGTTTGGATTTGTGTCGCCAGTTTATCGAAAAGTGGAATGGACATGAGTTGATTCAGCCAGCCGTTTCTCCGCACGCATGGTACACGGCGACGCCCGAACTGTTGCGTGCCTGCGCCGACCTTGCGCTTGAATACGACGTGCCAGTTCATACACACGTTGCCGAAACGGCGGCCGAGGTTGCCAACTGTCGTGAGCAGCATCAAATGCCCGTTGTACCTTGGAACGAGAAAAACGGCCTACTCGACACCAAACTGCTTGCCGCCCACTGCGTCCATATCGACCGAGGCGAAATGGTCAAGCTGAAAAAGGCGGGCGCGGGTATCGCCCACTGCCCCACCAGCAACCTCAAACTATCCAGCGGCATCGCACAGGTTCACCAGATGCGTGAGGTTGGGGTCAATGTCGGTATCGGCACGGACGGCCCAGCCAGCAACAACGATCTCGATATGTTTGAGGAAATGCGGCTTGCGGCGCTGCTGGCCAAGGTTCGCCACGAAGACCCCACGCACGTGCCAGCGCGTGATGCGTTTGAAATGGCAACCATCGGCGGCGCACGGGCGGTTCACATGGGAGACATCACGGGCAGTTTGGAGATCGGCAAACGTGCTGACATCGTGATCGCAAACATGACGGGCGTTCACAACTGGCCGCAGTTCAACAACAATCCGAACAATATTTACTCGCGTCTGATCTACGCTGCCAAAAGCACCGATGTGCAGCACGTGATGGTCAACGGGCAATGGCTGCTGCGTGACCAACAGTTGCTTACCGTTGATGAGGCGCAGGTTCAGGCTGACGCGGCCGAGGTTGCGGCAAAAGTGGACGCCTTTGTCATCGAACGCGAATCGAGTCCATACAACAAACTAATTGCACTTGCAGGCACACAGCGCGAAGAAAGCTTTGAAGTTCAGATCAAAATCCCTGTTGAGGACGATGGGGAAATTGTTGAACGCTTATCAACTCAACCATTTACGATTACAAAACAAACGCGCTACAAACAATACGACAACTATTTCATTTTTGACGGTTGGGACCCAGATGCGGCCCGTTTGCGCTATCGGGATGATGAGTTTGTTGACGAACAGGGTCGTCCCTATGAGTCACGTGCGCGTCTGACGCTGCTTGGGCAGAAAAACAACACGATGTACCCCAACGCGGTCATGCTCTCACGCTCACGGCTAATTGCGAGTGCGCCCAACAGCTTGCGTTTTTATCGTGAATACTTCACCCCTGAGAACGAGCTAGAGGTCCACAAAGATCGTCGACGCTGGCGCGTCACCTACAAAGAGACCAATTTTGCCATCAACATTGATCAAGTCACCAAGCCAACTTTGGCTGGGAAGTACGTGGAGATTAAGGCGCGGACTTGGTCACGTGAGGATGCAATTCACAAGGCGAAACTGATTTCAGAGATTTTAGAGGTGTTGGGGTTGAGCGGCATTTCGGCCGAAACACGCGAATATGCCGAAATCTCACTCGCCGCCCTTGGTCAATGACGACTTGTAATCAGTAGGTGATAAATTTTTGACCCTCGGTGACAGTCATTGCCTAGACAGGCTCCATACAGCAATGGCTGTCACCATCCCCCTCAAAACACAAAACGAACAAAAAGATCTGTCACAATTCGTACGCTTTCCGACGCCTAGAGCATATACAGGGAACTCCGCATTTTGTATACTTAGACAGTATATTATCAGCCGCCGTCTCGATCGATGGAGCTCCCATGTTCTCTCAATTCAACAAACTTATAAGCAGTGCCCTAGTTGCACTTCTGTTTTGTGCGCTCCCAGCCCCTTTATTTGCCGCCGATTACAACTCGTCTGCATTGACACAAAACAGCCCTAGCATCCGCTACGCAGCATCAGCGAGACATGAACCGACCTTCGACGCCACCGACCTACTTACGTTACAAAAAGATATGTTGTTCACAATGGAACGCATGGCTGGCATTCTCGACCGTTACAGCGGCAGCGGGTTTCCGGCCGAATGTGACGAGTTTGTCAGCTACCATCTCCTTCTGGATGGTCGCCTATTTGAAATGTCATTTTTAGACATCCCTCCCAGTTGGAACGACATTGTCACCATGACACGTAATTCTGGCGAGGCAGTCGTGACCAAGGGGGAGCCAGTTGTGCTAACCTGCGCCAACGGTGGGCATGGCTCGTTGAGCCAACACAACCGTGAAACAGCCCGCTTGAGCTTAAACAGTTCGATGCAAACGTTACAGCAAGCGATTCGTGGAACAGAGGAGCGTGGTGCGGTTTCGGCCGAATCCACACTCGAAAACGAAATCGACAACCCTACCTCTAACGTCAACATCGATGATTTGTGGCGGCAGGGGGGCCATTTTGAGTTCAACTCAACCGATCTCTATCTCGATATGCTACTGTCGCAAGGCACAATGCGCGAGCTAGGCGGGTTGATTGACCGTGTGCTGGCGGGAAATTCGGCCGATTGTGCCGCCCTCACCCGCATGCGCGACCTGATCAACCAGCCTATCCTTTTCACCAGCGTGCCAAGCGATTGGAAACCAATCTACAACGGTCACCTCGATAGCATCCTCACCGCACTCGACACCTCTGGGCCACTAGCAGCGCTATGTTTGAGCGGAAATATGACGGCCGATTCAGTCCAAGTCAAGAATGCCCGCTTTGGTCTTGATCAGGCCATGCAAACCCTCGCCCAATGGATAGAGGTCATCGAGGAACGTATCGAAGCGGAAAATCATCTTTAGCGTTGGTCAGAAAATCAGCGAATCGGCATTCTATCGACGCACCAGCCTGCCGATTTGCTGAAAAACCATGCCCCCTTCTGGTATAATTTCACCCAAAATTAATCTTGGGGAAACAACGTGAAACTACTTGGCATTGATATTGGCGGCAGTGGCATCAAAGGTGCCCTCATTGATTCAGAAAAAGGCGAACTCATCAGCGAGCGTTTTCGCCTGCCCACCCCTGACACCCATGAAATTGAAGATGTGATGCCTGTCGTGGCAGATGTGATTAATCACTTTGACTACGATGGCCCCGTGGGCGTCGGCTTTCCAGCCGTTGTTATTGACGGAAAGGCTGTCACAGATTTTGTGCGTGTCTACGAGTGGGAAGGGTTTGACATTGCAGACGATATTCAGAAACGCACGGGCAAAACTGCGTCAATCGTCAATGATGCAGATGCAGCAGGGATTGCTGAATTTCGTTTTGGTGCAGGTCGTGATGTACAAGGGACTGCCCTACTCCTAACCATTGGCACAGGCATCGGCAGCGCCCTGTTTGTCGATGGCAAGCTTGTTCCAAACACAGAGCTAGGCAAAATTTACCTTGAAGATCGCAAAAAGGTGATTGAGCTGTATCTCTCTGATGCCTCTCGCGACCGACGAGATTTGAAATGGAAGGAGTGGGCCAAGGAGTTTGATGAATACCTACACTATTTAGAGTGGTTATTCTCTCCCAATATTTTTATCATTGGCGGTGGCGCAAGCAAAAAACACGCCAAATATGTTCCACACCTCAGTACACGTGCGCCTGTTGTCCCTGCCGAACTTCGCAATCATGCTGGCATCATCGGCGCAGCAATGGCGGCGATTGCACCTTAAGTCAATCACAATTTAATTCTTTGAGACGCGCCAACGGCAACGTCTCTACCAGAGATAACAGCCTGTAGAGACGCCCCGCTGGGGCGTCTTAGACAATTATTCGCTTTTGAATTAGCCAGTTTGATTAAAACCCTGACCTACTGAAAACTCCCCCGTTAAGACAACTCTAGAATCGCTTCTTCTAAATGTTCCACCAAACCGCTGATAAATGGCGTGTCAAAGCGGAATTCGGCCCCTGCCGCTTGGAATAGCTCGGGCAATGTTTTTGTGCCGCCCAGCGCCAACGCTTGCCGATAGTCAGACAATGCCTTGCCGTGATCACGGAGGCTGTTGCGCCAAACCTGCACCGCGCCCATTTGCGCCATCCCATACTCGATATAGTAAAACGGATAGCGGAAAATGTGCAGTTTGCGATGCCAGCCTGTCGCACGAATCGTTTCATAGCCAGTCCAATCAATCCCTGGTAAGAAACGCTGCCACAGTTCGTCCCACTTTGCATCGAGGTTGGCGCTGTCCATCGCTTCGTCTGGATGCGTGTAGAGCCAGTGTTGGAAGCCATCAACCACCGCCATGTACGGCAAAAACAAAATAGTTTTCTCAAGGTGCTGACGTCGGTGCTGTGCCGCCTGTGCCTCATCGTAATACCCACCCCGATCGGCCGTCAAATTAGGCGATGCTAGCAGTTCCATCGCCATCGAGGCAACTTCGTTAAATTCCATTGGCGCACGCTGCATCCACACTAACGGCTGCGCCTTCATCGCCTCAAAGCCATGAAACGCATGTCCCGCTTCATGCAGCAACGTTTGCACATTACGCGCCGAGCCAACCGCATTCATGAAAATAAACGGCCGCTGACGCAGCGGCAACGTCGAGCAGTAGCCGCCCATTGCCTTGCCGTGGCGAGTCATTAAATCTAGCAGACCTTCATCAGCCATCGTTGCAAAGTTGCGGCCTAGCTCAGGATCTAGCGCATTAAACATTTGCAACGAACGATCGATTAGCTCATCTTCCGTTTGGAACGGCTGAAGCGGCGTCTCAGTGCTAACCACGCTGCTCATCTCTGCCACCCAATCCCAAGGCTTCAACGTCTCATAGCCCAATTTAACGCGCTTACGCTCCATGATACGCTGTGCAGCAGGGACAAAAGCGGCCTCAATCGCATCGTGGAACTGAAAACATTGTTCAGGGGCATAGGAAAAACGCTTGCGCTGAATAAATGCATACTCACGATGGCTTGCGAGGTTGGCATTCTTAGCAATTTGCACACGCTTCTCAAGCATCAGCGCGAAAACCGAGTTGATTGGTTCGCGCTGATCTTGCCAAAGGCCCATCAGCACTTCCCAAGCCTCTTTACGAACGGTGCGATCGTCACTGCCGATGTAGACGCCTAGCTGGTTGAGGTTGCGAATTTCGCCGTCAAATTCGGCCGATAATCCACCCACCACCTTGTCATACTCAGCCCGCAGCTTCGTTACATCTGTCTCCAAAGGAACATTTTCCTCGCGAAACAGATCGACCTCGCTACGCAAATTACGCATCATAATCTGCATATCTGCATCATCAACCTCAAGCGTCAACAAACGTTGCTTGAGCGCCTGATCTGCAACAAGCAAGTTTGGCACAATGTTCTCGACAATATCAAGATAGGTGCGCTCCCGAACGGGATCGGCCGTGTTGAGCGTTTTTTGGATGTAATGGTATTGGGTTGCCTCACGACAGAGTTTGGTCAGTTCAGACCAATCTTCAAGCCATTGGCGCTGATTTTCGGCCGAAAGCGGCCGAGTCGCCAATTCATCAAAAAAGGGGCGGTAAGATTCCCAGTTGCAGACGTCAAATTGATCAATCGATTGTGGCAATTGCATGGTTTTATAAGTTCCTCTCAAGTATAGATAGAGATATAGAGGCAAATTTCGGCCGAATAGTACATCGAAAGCGCACTCATGTAAGTAAACTCGTTAAAGATAAATTTTTTTCCAACAAAACAAGGGATGTACCCTACTGGTCACTCTTGATATTTAAAAACATTGTGTCCGAAAACAAAAAAAGACTGCCTAAGCAGTCTTTTCATGAACCAATTGATTTGGTTACTTAATTTGAGGCGACGACCGGACTCGAACCGGTGTACAAGGTTTTGCAGACCTCTGCCTAACCACTCGGCCACGTCGCCAAATAAGCTATAAATACAGACAGCAGACCTGGGTCTGCTGTCTGTTTTGAGCGGGCGACGAGATTCGAACTCGTGACCTTCTCCTTGGCAAGGAGACGCTCTACCGCTGAGCTACGCCCGCATTTCGCTTTACAATGCCAAGACCCAGACTCGAACTGGGGACACTTGCAGTTTCAGTGCAATGCTCTACCAACTGAGCTATCTCGGCGTTCGTTAAAGCGATGAGGATTATAGTAATAAAATTGTGAAGAGTCAAGACCATTTTCGAGCAATTTCAAAACTGGTTTTGCTAGCCTCAATTTGCCTATAAATCAGTATTTTAGGGCGTCTACCAGACTAAAATACAAAGATACTGGCTTACCAATTTGTTAATCCTCGCTAAACAACCTAAATGTGAACAGCATGCCCTTCGACAGCATGGGCAGCTTCCATCAGCGCCTCGCTCATCGTCGGATGTGCATGAACATTCATTCCGATCTCATGGGCGGTTAACTCATTCATCTGCGCCAGCGTCAATTCTGGCAACAGTTCAGTTACACCAAAGCCCACCATGTGCCCGCCAAGAATCTCGCCATATTTAGCATCAGAGATAATCTTGACAAACCCATCTTTCTCGCCCAGCCCCAGCGCCTTCCCGTTTGCGATGAAGGGGAACTGACCCACGTTTACTTCATACCCAAGCTCTTTTGCCTGTGCTTCTGTGTAACCAAAGCTGGCGACTTGCGGCTGGCAGTAAGTTGCGCGTGGCATCATAACGTAATTGAGCGGCTGCACTTCCTCGCCTGCAATCACGGCCGCTGCCGTCATGCCCATCGCGGTCGCGATATGCGCCAGACGATAGCGAGCGGTCGCCACGTCACCAATTGCATAAATGCCTGGCACGTTTGTCCGCATGTGATCGTCAATGATAATGACGCCTGAACGTTCCTCTTGCGCCACACCAACGGACTCAAGCCCTAGCTTTTCAACGTTTGGCACAAAGTTGACAGCAACCATCACCTTGTCGACATCTTTGATCACTTTGCCGTTTTTGAGCGTCACCGTCATCTTTTCGCCACTTTTGTCGATGGACTCAACAACTGTGCCTAGCTCTTGTTTAACACCCAGCTTTTTGTATGCTTTCATCAGCACTTTGCTGACTTCAGGTTCCTCACCTGGCAACAAAGCGTCTTGCATCTCAACGATGGTGACATCTGTGCCATAGTTCGCCCACATATAGCTGAACTCAACGCCAATCACACCGCCGCCAACAATGACCGCCTTTTCTGGATTGGTGTCTGATAGGATCGCCTCGATGTAAGTGATGACCTTTTCGCCATCTGTCTCAAGACCGGGCAGTTGACGTGGACGCGCACCTGTTGCCAAAATAATGTTCTTGGCCGTTAGCGTTTCCGTGCCACCCTTGCTCAAATCAACCTCGATCGTATTTGGCCCCGTCAGTTTGCCAAACCCGTCAAAGGTCTTGATCTTGTTCTTTTTCATCAAAAAGCCGACACCTTTAACCAAACGTCCAGACGTTTGGCGGCTGCGCTTAAATGCAACCTTGTAATCAAGTTCAAGATTGTCCATCTTGAACCCAAATTCCTTGCCACGGTGCGTTAGCGTGTGGGCTAGTTCCGCATTGTGCAGCAGTGCCTTCGACGGTATGCAGCCGATATTCAGGCACACGCCACCCCAATATTGTTTTTCAACGATCGCCGTTTTCAAACCAAGTTGCGACGCTCGAATTGCGGCGACATAGCCTCCAGGACCTGCGCCAATTACAACGACATCATATTCGTTGGTCATTTTTCGTTGCTCCTTATCGTGCATTCATGCAGGGTTTGTTCAGTTTGTGACAAATACAACCCTTAAACATGACACGTATCGTAATTTCAAGCCCCAATTATAACCGACGCACGATGAGGGTCTTAGTTCGGGATGAGTTGCTTAACATAAGATTTACCCCTATCAACGATTGCAGATATAATCAACAGCTATGGGTTTTCCACAGTGGACAATATGGGGCATGGGTCTCTGCCTATTATTGACTTTAATCGTGCTTGGGTACTCGCTTAATGTGCAGTCACCACGGCGTGGTTCAGGCTTGCAAATGGAGCCGTACCGCCGTGAGGCGCGTGTGCGGGCGTTAACGGTCTCTGCATTCGCGTTGCTTTTGATCATGGTTGGGTTTTTCGTGGCGGGCGTGCCGATTGACGGTGAAACGAACCCCGTGGTTGAGGCGGCCGAACCTGTTGCTCAGGCGATTTCGACAAGCGCCGAGGTGCTATCAGCCGATAACAGTACCGAAGCAGCTTCAGCCCAACTATCAGGCGCGTTTGGGCAAGCATTGCCACAAGACGAACCAGAACCGACGGAAGTGGTGGCGGCAGAAACCATCACTGGAACTGAGTCGATAAGTGTTGAGTCGGAAGGTAGTGTGGTTATTTCGGCCGAAAACACCCCCACCCCTCTACCAACCAACACCCCTGCCCCAGCAGACCCACCCACCGAAACGCCCACCCCTCTGCCAACCAACACCCCAGAGCCAACCGCAACCCCTACGTTAGAACCCACCCCCACCCCTACCCTGACCCCCACCCCGATCGTGGGCGAAACGGCGCGGGTGAACACGAGCGGCAGCACACTTTGGGTCAAACGCAGCCCAGGCGGTCAAAACGTCGTTATCGTGCAAGATATGGAGTTGCTCATTTTGTTGCCAGGCAATGCAAATCAGAGCGGTGTCGGCTGGAAACAAATTCAAACGGTAAACGGTATTGCGGGTTGGGTTGAGCGTGTGTATTTAGCGTTTGGCGATGAGGTTATCGTTGAAGATGGCTAACCTCGGTCGTTAGCGAACACGTGAGCGCAAAATCCATTGTGGTATAATTTTTCATATTGCTGATAGAAGCGCATTTTGCGCCTAAGATAATTATTTTTTGGAGAGATTTAGCATGGCTGGACATAGTAAATGGGCCAATATTAAGCATAAGAAAGCGGCCACTGACTCAAAACGCGCAAAAATTTTCACCAAGATTTCAAAAGAATTAGTCATTGCAGCACGCGGCGGCGGGGATCCAATTACTAATCCTTCTTTGCGGCTAATCTTAAGTAAAGCGCGTGCAGCCAACATGCCCAACAAAAATATTGAGCGTGCGGTCAAGCGCGGCACAGGTGAGTTGGACGGTGGCGAGCTTCTTGAGATGCTATACGAAGGGTACGGGCCTCACGGCGTGGGCCTGATCATCGAAGTTGTTACCGACAACAAAAACCGTGCGGTCGCCGACCTGCGTCATGCGCTTAGCCGAAACGGTGGCAGCATGGCTGAAAGCGGAGCTGTTATGTGGCAGTTTAATCGCATGGGCATGGTGCTTGTCCCAGCAGAAAAAATTGCAGATGAGGATGAGTTCTTCATGACAGCGGCCGAAGCAGGCGCAGAAGATATTGAATTTGACGGCGACCCTGTTGAAGTCCTGTGTGCGATTGATGATTTCAAGGCTGTTCAAACCGCTTTGAGTGACAATGGGTACGAGTTTACCGAAGCAAATCTTGTCTACAACGCAGCCAATCCTGTTGATTTGGAAGTAAAAGGTGCGATGCAGGTTTTGCGGCTTACCGAGATTCTTGAAGACCTTGACGATGTTCAAAACGTCTTTTCTGCTCTCGACATTACCGATGAGGTAATGGAAGCGATGATGAAATAGCAAATGAAGAATGTGGGAAGCTAACTTTCCCCTCTCTATTCTTTATTTACCCTTTTATTGAGAATTCTTGGCCTTGACCCCGGCACGGCAACAACTGGCTATGGCATCATCGATGTATACGATGGTGAAATGTCGGTTGTTACCTGGGGGGTTATCAAAACGGTTCCTGCTGACGAGATGGCCGATCGGCTTTTACAGATTCACACAGAGCTATGTGCGCTGCTGGCTGAATATAAGCCCGACACGGCGGGGGTTGAGGAGCTGTTTTTCGGCCGAAACGTAACCACCGCTATCACCGTGGGGCAAGCTCGCGGCGTCCTGCTTCTTGGCCTAGCCCAAATGGGCATCCCCTTTGGCGAATACTCACCGCCCAAAATCAAAAACGCGGTAGCAGGGTATGGCAATGCCAATAAGTCGCAAGTGCAGCTTATGGTTCGCCATCTGCTTGACCTAAACGAAACGCCGCGCCCAGATGACGCGGCCGATGGGCTTGCTATCGCCATCACACATTATCATCACTACCGTTTTGACCTCATGACGGGGTGAGCAAGACACAAAAGAAATGAGGAATAGAGAATGATGAAGTACGTTGCTAGACGCACGTTGTTTATTATTTGACCTTCTGCATTTTGCTCCACATGATCGCTTCTATTTCTGGCTCCGTTCAATCAATCGGCAAAAATTCGCTTGTTATCAATGTTGGCGGGGTTGGGTTGCGTGTCATTGTGCCAAAGGGGGTACTTGAGGATACGGGCGGCGTTGGCCGCAACATCTTTCTCAACACGTACCTAGCCGTGCGCGAGACGGCGTTAACGCTGTATGGGTTTGAAACAGAAGACGATTTACGTCTGTTTGAACTGTTAATCGGCATTAACAAAATAGGGCCAAAGGTTGCCCTAGCCGTTTTGTCTACGCTCAGCCCTGAGATATTGCGTAGTGCGGTGATGCAAGAGGAGGCGGTTGTGCTACAGCGTGTGCCGGGGATTGGTAAAAAATCGGCCGAAACAATCCTATTCGCGCTACGTGGCAAACTAGACGCCCCAGATGCCTCCTCAGTTGGCCTTGTCAGCGATGTCGATGCAGATGTGATTGACTTCCTCACAGCCCTCGGCTTCAGCATTGTCGAAGCGCAAACCGCTATTCAGAAGCTCCCCCGCAACGTTCGCAGCGTCGATGAGCGCGTTGCCCTCGCATTGAAACAACTCGATCAGGCCTAGACCGACAAAGGGGTTAAATCATCCACAAAGGTATGTGGACATCTATCCCCTTGGAACAGCCTAACCCAATACAGATCACTTAGTTTGCCCTATTTGGCGAGGTTGTTAGCCGATATCCTTGCCCCCACACCGTCATCAAATATTGCGGCTCTGATGGATCAGTTTCGATCTTTTTACGCAGATGGCGCATCAAACTGTCTATACGATTGTCCTTTATATTAATGTCGTGATGCTCATCAGGATAGAGATCGGCAATAATTCTGCTCCGCTCCAGCACTTCTCCTTCATGGTCATAAAGAAGCTGTAGCAGTTCAAACTCCTTGCGCGTCAGGTTCGTCAGTTTGCGCCGCCCTACATAAACAATTGCTTCTTTCGCCATTAAAACCAATTGGGCATCGGCCGCAGGGGAGGGTTGATGCCGAACATATTCAGCAAAAATCGGACTAAATATGGCGTCGTTCTTATCAATAATCCCCTTTAATCGCAGTGCCTGATCGGCCCAATCTCCCCGATCAACATGCCGATCAACCAGATCGATTAAAATACCGCATTCGTCATCTGCCAAGCTATTCCACAGCTTGTAACATTCATCCGTAATCGCGGGCTGCGCCAACAAAAATTGCGGCCAATCGCTCCAATCTAGCATCGGTAAACGCATCGTGAGGTTGAATAACGCCAACATCAGGCCGGGGTGTTTCCCTGAAAGCTCCATTATCAAATTGATTTGCTGTCGTGTCGGTGCAAACGCTTCGCGGGACTCAAGGAACTGCATCATGTGTATGGCGTCCGCAGATTGATAGGGGCCAAGCCCCAAAATATTCTGCGAAAATAGTTCGTAGAATCCCTCATGGTCTGAAGGGGGACGCAGACGGTCTGGACGATCACGCAACATCAGAATAAAACAAACCTGATATTTGTGCCAATCACGGATCGCTCGCAGGTTGGTCAACGCCTGCGCAGCGGCGCTGCGGTACGTTTCATCAAATTCATCGAGCAAAAAACAGAGCTTATAACCTTGTTTATGCAGCATCACCGTTGCTAACTCAACATTGCGACGTGCTAACAACCCGTTGGTCGATTCAATGACCCGATCACGTGATTCCATCAACTTTCGCCGCATACTCGACGGCAAGTCATAATTTTCGCAAGCTTCAACCATAGCGGTGAGCAGCAGTTCATAAAATGCCCATTCAGATTGGTTAGCTAGACGATGGTGGTCGGCCCAGATGAACAGGGTTGCGGCCGATTGCAGCCCTAAATAATGTTCACGAACATCTGACTGCATCAAAAAATGCAACAGTCGTGACTTCCCCATACTAGACGCCCCAACAATGGCAGCTGATGCGCCAGTCCGAATAACTGTAAACACACGCTCTACAATCAACTGTCGATATGCAAGCGAGTGGGTGGTACTTCTCTGTATCATATACTTATGCTCTTTGTGGGACTAATAAAGTATCTTTATACGAATCTCCAACTGCCCCTGTTTAAAATCAATAACAAATCACGCCTACACAGATTACAAATAAAGTCTGATTTAATCGCAAGCTTGTGAGAAACTGGATATCTGGCGGTTAAATCTCCTGTCCCTCATTGGCCTTATATTTCTGTTGTCGTTCTT
>JBMZDF010000088.1:0-16221 GCA_049614105.1 Promineifilaceae bacterium (SeqCode) | reverse complement strand
AAATGATTTAGCCACGCTGGCAGGGCTTCCAAAGGACGCACATTGGCTATCTCTTTCAACCCATCAACAAATGTGGGCTGCATACTAGCACGTTGGCTCAAGTGCAGTTCAACCTCACGCGGAAAACGGTTGATCAATTCAATCACCAACGCATCCCCCAATGAGGTCACAGTGCGCTTATTTGCATCCATATCATAGTTAAACGCATCGTATATATCGCCATGACGGGCAAACACCTTATGATCCAGCAGCGTTTGGGTCAGCGCGGTATGTTTTTCACGTGAAACATCCCACGGGAACGGTTCGGTGTAGGGATGAGCCAAGCCAAACGTCTCTACAACCTTGGCGCGAATCCGATCATATGCAGCCCCTTCTTTCACAAAAAACCAATCGTGATTGCCAGCCATGTAGTGGATATTGACCCAAAGCGGCAGCGGCTCCGCATCATAATCAGGATAACCATTCTTGCCTACAGGCGGGATCAGCAGCGGGCGGCGGTGGGTATAGTTGATCCGTTCTTTATGTCCATGTACATCGACATGCGTTGGTGCAAACTGGCAGGGTTCGCAAGCGGGCGTGAGAGAACGCAATGTGCCAAGCGCCACATGATTGTGCAATAAAATCGCATCGACAATCCCCTCAACTTTCTCGGCAAGATCTGCTTCCCAAGTTGGGTTCTGTTTGTCGGGCCACGGGCGAATGGTGCAGCCGTTCTCTGTCCACAAGATCGAGCGTATGATGTCGAAGATGTCGCCCATCAGCAGTAGATCAAGGGATTCAATTGGCTTATACAGTTTTCGTGGGTTTTTGGGATCGCGTTTATGTTCGGCCGAATTATCACGCCAAGACGCATCAACCGCCATCTCACCTAAGCGGTTCACAAATTCAGTAAAAGCACTATTTCCAATTGTTGTTCCAGTTGTCCCGTCAGTTAAATGTAAATCGCTGATAATCACCAACATTTTCAACTCCTATGCAGGGATCAACGATACAAGATTCAATGCTCACTTGCTACTGTTCATATTGATATAAATGTCATCTTAAGGGGATTGCAAAAACGGTTGAACAATTAGCTACTTGCCAAACTAATAAGCCGTTTTTGCAAAGCGCCACTTGCAACTTTACTTTCAAGCACTTTTTGTGGCGCACTTAATAGGGGATGGGAGCAGGAAGTTAAGGGGAAAGGATCACCTCGCTTCCTGCGCTTTCTACTCATTCTGAAACAGCCACTGACCGCAAAGTCGCCTGCCCCATCTGCTGCGTCATGACATAACAAAACGCGGTCAGCAGCGCAAATGTAAGCGAGAACCCCCACGCATGAATAAACGTTTGTGGGCTGAATAACTGATTTTTGATCACAAGCGCAACATAGAGCGGATCTGTGAAAATGTCCCATGAGTTGAAGCGTAAAAATCGGCCGATATAAACGCCAAACCCACTCGCCCCCAGCGACAGTAAAACAAACAACCAGCCCACCAACGACCCATAACGATCTCGAACTTCCGTGTGCATCCACGTCAACGACATTAGCCCCACAAACAAACCGGTCAGCGCAAAGGTGATATAAATTGAAATAGTCAGCCAGCTTCCACTGTGACTGAACCAGCGTAAATGAGCTAAATCAGTCAGCAGATAAGGCGCGTTTGGGAAAAATAGCAGCCACAGGGCGGTTAATGTAGCGGCGGACCAGGTTGACAGATGTCGTAAACGTACAAACCAAGCAAACCCCAACGGTATCCAAGCGAGAAACAAATTCCAGATCAAAAAGTATGGCCAGTAGCCACGTGTTATGCCTGAAAAAACAACCAAGCTACTGCTGGCAATTGAGGCCAGCAGCAGAATGAGCAGCATGGGCCAGGTTGCCTTGATGTTTGATGATAGGTGTTGCATGAAACTTCCTTCTTGTGGGCGAGTGAGAATGATGCGTAAAAAGTGGAAAATAAGCGATGCTACCCGTTTTCCACTTAGAGCTATTCACTGTCGCCAATTTAGTATTCAAATAAAGCGGGGTCAAATTCGGCCGATAACAACCTCAACGCACGCGAGTATCCCCAGTGAGCACTTTGCCAAGGTTGCTCCTCCTGCCATCGGGTGAGCGCCCAACCACGTTGAATCAAATTGTCATTAACCGTGATATTGCCCGTTTGCAATAAGGCCCCGTTGATCTTAATTAGTTCAGGCACTGCATCATCCGACAATCGTGTCAGATAGTACAAATCTAAAATGATGCTTGGATTTGATCGTGCGTTCGCAACGCTCACGCCACGGATCACCTGACCCAAATTCACATTGGCATCATCCGAACCCAAGTAGGGTTCCATTAACTGAAAGCGTCGCCAGTTTTGACGCACGATAAACGCATCAGGGTTCACAATATTGAGCGTCATCACAAACCCAATCACGGCAACAAACAAGCCAATCGCAAAGCGATCGGGACGTCGCCACAGGGTTCCTACAAACCAAAACAAGGTGATCCCTAGCCAAATAATGAACACGTGGGAATAGAGGCGCAGTTCGCTAAATCCATAAGTCCATTCATAAATGCTTAGACGCCTGAACGCCGAGACGAGCATGACTGTAACCAATGCGACCATCAACGTACTCAACGATTTGAAAACGATTGCCTCTCGCTCTGTTGTACGGCTTGACAACCCTTTTAATACGAGCAGCATCGCGAGTACCAAGATAGCCACGACAACTAGTTCAAAAAAACCTTTGCGTGCGTACTCGGCGAATGTGTAGCCATCTAGCTTGATGTTCTTTAAACCACCAAACAAGTAGGCAAACTGAATAGAGACAAACAGGCTAAACAGGATATTGACCATGCCCAACACAATGCTGCTTTCGATGAAGCCTAGTGAAAACCATTGTTTTGTCTCTAGTTTTTCAATGCCTACTTTGGCCTGCTGTTCGGGCGAAAGTATTTCCTGTCCACGTGTTAATGCATAGGCCAATGCCCCCAAGGCCACCCAGCTAATCCAAGCGATCAGCAAAAAGCGGGTGAACAGGTCGGAGAAATCAGGCGTGTTGAACCATGCCTCGATACGTTGTGCGAACACAATATCGGCCGAAATCAGCAGCAATGTAAACACAAATAAAATCGGTAGCGCCAGCAACAGACCGCGTACAATCGGGACGATGGGCAGCTTATTTTCGCTGTCATTTTCGGGCGCAGTTTGACGTGCTTCGGCCAGCACGCGGAGGCTGGTAAACCATGGAACTGTCATCATTTTGAGCGGCACGATGAGGTAGCTTAGAATTGATTGGGTGATGATATTTTCGGCCGAAAAATAATAAGCATACAGCATCAGTAACAGCACAACGCCCGAGATATTCAAGAACGTCAAGAACTCATTTGCTCGCACAAATGCCATGACGCCAAACGCCGCGATCGGAATGAGCAGCCACAAGCCGCGCCGTTCTAATTTCACATCCTCGGCAAAACCTGAGCTGATCAACGCACTAACCAAAACACCTGCATACAACAGCACAGACAAGCCAAGCGTCTTGTCATAAAATGCCCAATCAAATAGCCAGCCAAGCACAAGTGCTGTCATAATCAAACGGCGTGGCGCACGGTATTTTCTGACTGACGTGACAGAGTCAGTTGCCATCATCGCATCGTGAGTGGTGGGGTCTAAAGTTGTCATAAGTTGTTTTATCCTCGCCTCTGGCGTTCCTTCTATTGATAAAGTAATGACACAAGATTCAAAGGCTATAGGTAGAATTATTGCATCACATTTCGCGTAAACTTAATCGAACAGCGGTCAGACATTGACTGCTATCGGAGACAGTGTAAAACTTCTCGACAACTGTTTCGACCTCTCAACAACCAATAGCAAAGCACTCAGGTGCTTGCGTTTATGCCCCCTAATTCATCAAACTCTAGATAGATCTGGGGAGCAGGATTATTTGAATCTCATCAATTCCCGCTGATAATAAATTATGAGTAGCTCACAATTTATTATCCAGGTGAATAAAGTTTCGACCCGCTGTTCATTATATGTGTACCTCTGGAAAATCTGCCTAAATTATGTCTCGAAAAGAGCACAAACTTCTATCATTATGATTGACTTACTGTTAGTTGAAGACAACCCTAAATTACGCCCTGCTCTCAAAAGCGGTCTTATCAATACAAAAAAAGTGAATGTGATTTACGACTGCGACAGCGGCGAGGCTGCGCTTAAGTTCTGTCTTGAAACAGCGCCCAAAGCGATGTTGATGGATGTTCAGTTAGCTGGAAAAATGAATGGGATTGAGGCAACCATTGAGATTCGTCGCGAGTTTCCACGGATGCCTGTTGTCTTTTATTCAATTCAAGATGATGATGATTACTATCGCGATTTTCGCCGTTCTGGCATTCTCAGCCATTATGCTTATGTGCGTAAATCGAACTATCTTCTCCCATCCCTGATCGTGCCATTGCTACGGGATTCGGTATCGGGTCGTAGTTTTATCGATCCCGATATCGAATCCCGTGTGCATGAAGTACGCCAAAAAGACGAGAATGATCCGATGGCATTACTAGAACCAAACGAGCAAAAGGTCGCCAAAATGTTAGGTCAAGGGTTGAGTAATCAGCAGATCGCAACGCGCCTAGGCTTCCGCGATAAGCGCACAATCAGCCGTGTCAATGGTCAAATCTACACCACATGGGGTCTGAAAAATTCAACAACGGATGAAAAAGTTGCCCGCACTCGTGCTGTGATCATCATCCAAACAGGCCAACTTTTGCAGTGGAATAGCGCAGGAATTGCACACGTGATGAACGAGCGCGGCAACTGGATCGAGTGGGAGATCTAAGCAATTGCATCCCCCTGCCGCCTCCATACAAAGGCGTCGATTGTGTTTAATTTTATGCCTCTGTATTACGTTCCCAACGGCGTTTTATTTGTGGCATTGGGTAGGCCCTTCACTGCGGTTTCTCAAACACAAGACGGCCATGAGTGACGTGATTGAACAAGTTGAAACAGGACGCCTACGTGTGCTTACAACTCACTCAAACACCGAAAATACACCGTTGCCAGCAGGCTACAAATATTTAGGCGTAGAAGGGCAAATCGTTCTCACTACGATAAGACAGCGCCCTATTGTTCTCTTTCGTTCTGCTGGCAGCTTCGGCCGCTTCACCGCATTTATCCATCGACCCTCACTCACCAATATCGCGCTGCTCGGCAACTTCGGCTGTGATGAAATTCTCAACTTGCCAGATCCAGATTGGGCCTACTGCATCAGCTATGGTTTTTAGTCACGAGATCAATTAGCTATCTGAACCCGCTAATTGCGGGCTACCGTGGCGAAGGGAACATGCAGGAAAGACATGCAAAAACATCTAAGCACCTGCCTCGTGGCGTTCGTGATATTTCTGGTAGGCGGCATGATCAGCGGTCGTGTTGTTATGTATTCGGCCGAATCTAAACTGCATCAAAAAAAGCTCGCCCTCAAACTAACAACCATCAACACAGATCTTGATGCCCCCATTACCGAGTTTGTTGCGGCACAGTTTTATACTGATCCTTCTCCCAACGTCGCGCAAGACGAGAGCAAGCTCTTGCCAAATCAGCATGAGAACAGTAACCAGTTTGCGCCTGAGAACGAGATCCTATACGTGAGGACAGCATCAGGGACGCTCTATCAATTCGTTCAAAATCACTGGCAAACAATACAGCTAAACGACATTCCATCAGATGCTTTTGAGGCACAACCCTGTCACCGTTTAGACAAAACAGGGTTCTCGCAAAACGAGATTGTGCAGCATTTAGGCTATGAGGCGCACCGTTCGCTTTCGGCCGATTCTCGCTGTTTTCTACTGCATACCGATGGCCGCTTGTTTGTTTGGACAGATGCGAACGATATTTACACCGTTGCGGCCGATGGCCTTCTAATTTGGATCAATGGTATTTATTGGGGCGTGATCGGCGGGATCCTTGCACTACTGATTGCAATGCTCTTAAGATCAATAGTGGTCTACAAAAGAAAACGGTAAGCTGATCAGAACACAATCGCCATTTTGACGACATGATGTTCATCAATCAAACCACCTAAAAACTCGCTTGCCAGAGTTCCTCAACAACCTATTGCTATGCTTGATTTGGATTTATTTGTTAATTGGATTCGCATCTTACTATCGTTTTTCAACACCATTGTGCTGTTGTGGCTTGGTTTAACCGTCTTGTTAAATGCGGAGGAGCGTCACATTGGTATCCTGATGGCAAGCGGCGGGTTCCTTGCAGGATCAGGCTTTTTTATCAGCCACACCGCCCTGCTCGTCAACGGCGTCAACTTTGTCTCGCGCAGCACGGCATGGTGGTTCTTCATCGGCATGATCCCCGCGATTATTTTGCCGATTGGCTGGTACATCACCGTACTTTGGTATTCTGGCTTTTGGACCACGTCTGGATCTGCGTTGCGGCAGCGCCACCAATTAATTTTTCGCATGATCTTTCTCGGTATGTTTGGTGGGCTGGGCCTTCTGGTTGCCAAAGGGTATCGCACCATTACGGTTTTTGAACTGCTTGAACATATAACCAACCTCACCGTTTTCGACATTCCATTGGATGCTTGGGGGTACATTGCTTATGTCGTTTTTTGCGTTGTTGTCTCGCTCGATGCGATCAGTCGTCCAGCTCCTTCCGAACGGCTGATGGGAGATCAAGCACGGCTAAAAGCTCGACCTTGGCTGATTGGTGCTTCGGTCGTTTTCCTTATCACTTCCATCGCGGTGGCGTGGGTCATCATGTGGACCATCCGCAATACGCGCGAGGGCATCTATTATGTTCTTGACAGCAACTCGCTTGCTGTCATTGGGCAGTTTGATCTCGTTATCACGCTACTTATTGCGATAGCAGTTGTCATGGTTGGGCAGGCGATCACCAACTACGAACTGTTTACCGGGAAGACACTACCCCGCCAAGGGCTGAAGATTTTCTGGCGACGAACGATTATTTTTGCGACTGGCATCAGCGCAATGACCAGCACAATTTTGGTGCTCGATTTAAGCGCAATTTATAGTGTGCTACTCACAATTATATTGCTCACTGTTTTCTTTGCGCTGTTGAGTTGGCGTTCTTATGTCGAGCGAGATCGAACAATCGACAGCTTGCGTCCTTTTATTTCTAGCCAACGTTTATATGAGTCGTTGTTTGAACAAGCGGGCGGCGGCAATTCGGTTGCGGCCTCACAACATCCGTTCCATGCGCTTTGTTCAGACGTGCTAGATTGCGATCGGGCATTCTTGCTGGCAACAGGTGCGTATGCCCCCTTTGTGTCAACCGTGGTTTACACTTCCCCCCAAACGACGACCGCAATTCGGCCGAATAACATCCCCACAACCGAGCTAATCACCCAAGCCACCGAACCCACAACCCTCTACTTTCACATCGACCCAGACCAGTATGATCAAGCGCATTATGCGATCCCGCTGTGGAGCGAGCGCGGGTTAATTGGTTTTCTGTTGCTGGGCATGAAGCTAGCTGACGGGCTGTACACACAGGAAGAATTTGAGATTGCCCGCACGGCAGGCGAGCGGCTGATTGATACGCAGGCCAGCACTGCAATCGCTAGTCGCCTGATGCAGCTACAGCGCGAACGCATGGCGCAAAACTTGGTTATCGATCAACACTCGCGGCGGGTGCTGCATGACGAGGTGTTGCCTCTCATCCAAACGGCAATGATCGCGCTCAGTGGCGGCAGCACAATGGAGGAGGCAATTGAATTAATGGGGGACGCGCACAAACAGGTTTCAACTTTGCTGCACGAGATGCCAATGGTGGCAACGCCTGATGTGGCACGTTTGGGTGTTGTCGGTGCGCTGCATCGTGTGGTGGAAATTGAATTTGCGAAGGCGTTTGATCATGTCGTGTGGGAGGTTGGTGTTTCGGCCGAAAATCAGCTAAAAACGCTGCCGTCAATTTCGGCCGAAACAATTTTCTACGCCGCGCGTGAAACAGTTCGCAACGCTGCCAAATACGCCCGCCATCCAAATCAACCGCTCACCGTCACAATTCAAGCCAGCAACACAGCGCACACAATAGACTTACTCATCCACGACGATGGCGTTGGTGTCTCCCCTTCCAACTCGCCATCTGGACACGGGATAGCTCTGCACAGCACAATGATGGCGGTCGTCGGCGGCTCGCTCGCTATCGACAGCAGCCCTGATCAATTCACACAAGTCACCCTCTCGCTCCCCATAGCACACCAAGGCGCTTAACTGTATACTGACTTACGCCAAGCTTGTTGCAGACAAATTGAGCATGCTGGGTGTATAAGTTGCAAACCGCTGACCCCAACACCAAAGATCTTTCCTCATGCAGTTAACCTCCAAAGTTCCCTCGCCGCATAAAAACAAAACGCTGATCGACTACTTGACCAGCCGCTACACATATCTTGATCGGGAAACATGGCTAGAGCGGATTGCAGAGGGGCGTTTTACCTATAACGATGTCCTGGCAACGGCCGACACCGTTTTGCGGCAAGGCGGCAAGGTAGTCTACGATGTGCCGCCCTTCCCCCAGCCAGATGCTAACTTTGACTACAGCGTGATCTTCGAGGATCAGTGGCTTGTCGCGGTCAATAAGCCTGCCAACCTGCGCGTGCATGGCGAAGGTCGTTATATGATGGCAAACCTGAGTTATCACATTCGTAATAGTCATGTGCCACCTTATCCTAATTTGACGCTGGTGAATCGATTGGATGCGGACACGTCAGGTGTTGTGCTGTTGGCAAAAGATCGCACGACAGCCCGTGAGATGATGTGGCTATTTGAACGGAAGGAAGTTGCAAAAACATATTTGGCGCTGGTGCATGGGATTCCGACGCTAGCCAGCGGCGTGATTGATATGGCATTGGGCCATTTGAAAAACCCCAAGTATGCCAAGATTGGCCGCGTGCCACGCATTGGTCCTAACGCAGATAAAGTTAAATCGGCCGTCACAGAATACGAAACGCTCGAAACCTATCAGCTATCAATGACCACCTTTGCAGAATCGTTGACGCTGATGCGATCATTGTCAGATTCAAACGAAACAGAACATGCTGTGTCGCTGGTTAAACTTCGGCCGAAAACAGGCCGCACCCACCAGCTTCGTGTCCACATGGCACAACTCAACTGCCCCATTGTCGGCGACCGTCTCTACATGCTTGATGATGAACGGTATGTCGACTGGCGCGAAAATCGCCAAGCGCAAAAATATGCTGATCTTCTCAACCGCCATTCGCTGCACTCGCTCGAAACCAGTTTCATCCACCCACATACAAAAAAGACGCTGACCGTGTCAGCGCCTTTGGCAAAAGATATACAGGATATGTTGGATAAGATCACAGCCTAGCTGTGTGTCCAAACAGGTTTACGTTTCTCTAAAAAGGCCGAAAATCCTTCCTGCGCGTCATCCGCCATCATGTTGCAAGCCATCGTTTCGCTTGCCAGCGCATACGCTTCCTCAACCCCCACATCAAGCTGACTGTAGAAAAGTTCTTTCCCCATCCGAATCGCAACCTCAGATTTGGCAACAATCGAATCAGTCAACGTTTTGATCGCAGCATCTAGCTGATCAATCGGCACAGAGCGATTGATCAGTCCGTCAGTTTCAGCCTGTTGTGCATTAATGAAGTCACCTGTTAACAGCATCTCCATCGCTTTTTTTCGACTCACATTGCGGCTAACTGCCACAGCAGGTGTCGATCAGAACAGGCCGTAACGAATGCCTGACGTGGCAAATTGTGCCGTATCGGCCGAAACTGCCAGATCACAATTCGCCACGAGCTGACAGCCTGCCGCTGTCGCCAACCCCTGCACACGAGCAATCACGGGCTGCGGCATTTTGATAATGGTCATCATCATGCGGCTGCACTTGGCAAACAACGTGTCGTAATAATCTTTGGTCGGCGTCGCTTTCATCTGCTTGAGATTATGCCCAGCACAGAAAGCACGTCCTTCGGCCGCCAGCACAACCACACGCTTTGTTCTATCTTGGGCAATGTCGTCTAGCTCTGTTTGGAGCGCAGACAACATTTCCTCTGAGAGCGGGTTGAATTTTTTCGGCCGATTCAAGGTCAGCGTCACCACGCCATCCTCATCATTTTGTCGTAAGACATATGGCTCGCTCATTAATCAATCTCCTTCGCACGTTCGCGTAAAGCAAACTTTTGTGTTTTGCCTGTTGACGTTTTTGGCAATGTTCCAAAAACAATGTGACGCGGCGCTTTGAAACGGGCCATATTGTTACGACAGTAGGCGATTAGTTCGGCGGCGGTAGTGGATGATCCTTCCCGCAACGTCACAAAAGCGCAAGGCGTCTCACCCCATTTTTCATCTGGTTTCGCAACAACCGCAGCATCGATCACGCTAGGATGTCGGAACAATGTTGACTCAACTTCGATTGTCGAAATGTTTTCTCCACCCGAAATAATGATGTCCTTCGAGCGATCTTTTAGCTGAATATAGCCATCAGGGTACATGACGCCTAAATCGCCGCTGTGGAACCAACCGTCTGCAAATGCGGCTTCGGTTGCCCCAGGATTTTTGAGATACCCTTTCATCACCACATTGCCCTTAAACATGACCTCGCCCAACGTCTTGCCGTCAGCGGGGACAGGTTCCATCGTTTCAGGGTTGAGCACCTGTAAATCGTGCAGCATATGATACGGCACACCCTGCCGTGCTTTGATGTCTGCTTGTTCCTCAATCGGTAGCTCGTTCCACGCGGCGTGCCATTCGCAAACAACCGCCGGCCCGTAGGTTTCAGTCAGGCCATAAACATGTGTGATGTCGAACTCATTTTCCTGCATCGCTTGCAGCACCACGGCAGGTGGCGGCGCGGCGGCAATCATCCCTTTGACAAATTGCTGCTTGAGGGCGCGTAATTCGGCCGAAGCGTTCGCCAGCATACTGTGAACAATCGGCGCACCACAATAGTGCGTCACCTCTTCCTCAGAGATCAAACGATAAATGTCGTTGACATCGACTTTGCGTAAACAAATGCTTGTTCCAGTCACTGCTGCCAATGTCCAAGGGAAACACCAGCCGTTGCAATGGAACATAGGCAACGTCCATAAATAAACAGGATGCTTTGCCAAATCCCAGCCGACCACATTGCTAATCGCATTGAGATAAGCTCCACGATGATGATAAACAACCCCTTTTGGATTGCCCGTTGTGCCAGATGTGTAGTTTAGGGTAATGGCTTGCCATTCATCGGCGGGCATCTCCCAAGCAAATTCAGGATCACCCGTTGCAACCAAACGCTCGTAATCTGTCTCGCCAATCAGTTCACCGCCAACTGCCAGCACGTCATCCACGTCAATAACCGCAATCGGCCGATTGGCAATTTGTAGCGCCTCACTCATCACGCTTGACAGTTCGCGATCGCTAAACACAACCTTTGTCTCCGCATGATTGAGCATAAAGCCCACCGTTTGTGCGTCTAGTCGCGTGTTCAAACTATGTAGCACAGCACCCGTCATCGGAACCGCAAAATGCAATTCCATCATTTCGGGCGTGTTAAAACACATCGCTGTCACCGTATCCCCTAACCCAATACCGTAGCGTTCAACCAAAGCAGACGCCAATCGGCGACAACGCTCATAGGTCTGTGACCAAGTGTAACGGCGCTCGCCGTGTACGGCGGATAGATGATTTGGATGTGTTCGCGCACTGCGCGGCAAAAAGGAAAGTGGTGAGAGCGGTGTGTAGTTGGCTGGTGTTTTGTCCAGCCCCATCTCATAGATATTCATTTGGGCTTTTCCTTCTAATCACAGCGAAAAGTAATAAAGTAGGTGCAAGTTAAACTGTCACTTGATACTGATTACTTTCCACTCAATTTTCTCTTCCAGTAAAGCAAGATGCCTTCGCCCGACATTTTGAATCCGTTAGCTGTTTCGTAAACGTCCATCATTTCGGCCGAAACGCCATCCAACATTGCCCGCTGCTGACTATATTCAATATATGCTTGAACGATAGATGCGTCGTCAAGTCCGTTACGAAGATGAGCGCGTACCAGTTCGGCCGAACCCCAAACAATCTCACGAAAACGGTTCAGGTGATCTTCGACGTCAGTCACTTCGCCATAATGCCCCAAGTATAGTTTGGAGAAATTGCCTGCTAGCAACCGATCTATTGTGATGTCAAATGCAGTGGGATCAAACTGTGGTGGGGCGGAGGTCAAATTGATAAACCGATTACCAGGTATTCGTGACCCGGCCGAATCGCCTGTAAAGACACAATCGTCGATGACATAGCAATTGTGGTGTTTAGCATGTCCTTGAGTATCCCAAGCTGTTATGCAAATATCACCAATCGTGATCTGCTCATTGTCCTCTAGCGTCGTCACTTGCTCAGGTGGAACTGGCAGTGAGATGCCAAACAGTGATTCAAGAGCATCGCCGTAAACCATGGTGGCGCTCTGGATAAGACGTGATGGGTCGACTAGGTGCTTTGCTCCACGAGGATGGACATAGATTTGAGCACCTTGTGAAGCCCACCAGCCTGCTGCCCCAGCATGGTCAAGGTGGATGTGAGTGACAAATACATGCTTGATGTCTGTTGGCTGAATACCCAGTTTAGCTAATCCAGTCACTGTGTTTTTAACCACTGATTGCGATCCTGTCTCAATCAGTAGTAAACCTTGATCACTCAGTAGTAAACCTTGATCACTCTTAACTAGATAACTTGCTATAGTGTTTTTATAACCACCAAATACCAGATCTATAGTGTCAACTGTGAAAACCTTCATGTTACGATAATATCATAATTTTAAATTTATCCCTTTTAACGGGTTGCAGCTAGTTCCGAGCCAGACTCATCCGCCGTGCTCAAATTACAGGTTCAATGAACGAGATCCCCCTTTTGTTTCTATTGGCTCCATTGAGTACCAAATATTTTCGTTCTCGCTTTGATACAGTCCCTTACTACCTTTCAATTTTGTCCCCTCTGCAAAATACAGTCGCGTTGGTCGACACTTCTCGTTCCCCGTTGTCCCTAGTTTCAACAGGTCTTTTAAGCGTCGATTAAGTTGCCGTACTTTGCGTTTTGAGGATAGATTGAGAGGCGATTTCGGCCGAAAAAGGTTCGGTATCTGTCGCGCGAAATAGGTGCGTCCCTTTTCACCGTGTACACCACGATGATCAACAAGTTTGAAGCCAGCATAACCATATTGCCAAGCTGCTTCCTGATAATCTTTTGTTGTTGCTAGGGCGACCTGTTTTTGAGTTTGAATGTTTGCCGCTCGTTCATAGCGGCGTTGGCTACTGTCGCTGATGCCCACAAGGTCGGTCAGAGTAGCGCGTGCAATGGGGGTTGTGGGGCGGCTTTGATGGAAAGTGGCGTAAAGCTCTGCTTTGAGCTGAGTTAAGGGTTTTGTCAGAATATCGGCCGAAAGTTCGACCTCTGCCCCTTGAAACCGTTCCATCTCTAACGCTGCCGCCACTTTTACCCGTGAACGCAGCCAAATCATGCGGCCATCCCATTTCCAAAAGGTGTCTTGGCCTGCATGCAGCAGTTTGCGTAGCTGTCGCCAGCCGAACGTGTGCCATTTGGATGTTTTCTCTGTAAGCTGAGCGCGTGCGTTTTCGGCCGAAAACGCCCCGCTGCCTGAGCGATCAAGCGTGCGTAATATCCACCAAACGCGAGCAACCGCAACCTGGTTGCACTTGATCGCGTTAATTGCAATGCTTGGGAAAACAGTAAAACTATTGGGTTCTTCTACAGGGGCTGGGTCACTATTTTGGGGTTCTGGTGTTGGGACTGGTTCGCTTGGCAGAACAACAACGCTGACGGCCAGGGCTGCTTTTTCTACTTGTTTTTCAGTCTCACACTCAACAGCTTTCAACGATTGGCTCCCCCAACCCAAAGGGGCTGGAGGTGGTGGGGGGCTGGTTTCGGCAGAAGTTGTCTTAGCCACACATTTCTGCGTTGCTGAGAGCACCTCGTGCCGAGCCATTAATTGGTTTTGTGCTGCTGATAAAGCCGCTGAAACCACATCCACTCCAATCGGGCAGTGTGTTTAGATAAACTCGCAATAAGCAACACGAAACCATCATCACCTAATCTAAATTAAGTGATTGAGTTTTAGGCAGTGCCAACAAATGGTTATTTGTTATGAACAAGCACTTGTTACTTCCTAAAAAACTAAATTGACAGTCCCTTTATAGGTATGCTATGCTGTGTTGGTCTATGGACAATAACAATGAGGCGCAACACCTCTTCCCAAACTGGGTTCAGTGATAAAACATGGCAATGTTTACCAATTGAAGTTATTAAACCAGAGACTTCACAAAGTGAGTTGTCTAAACCACCTGCATTGAGGCCAAACGTTTCCGGCGTTTGGCCTTTTGTTTTCGGGGGTTTCTATTGTCAAAAAAGGGAGGAAACATGCATCTCAACTGTGTAGATGCAACCCTTCAACCATATCTGACTATAAAAACCACGTTTTTGCCGTGAACATCTAAGTTATGTTAAAACACATATAACTGTGAGGAATAAGCATATGTGAACATATTTACTTAGATACCTACCATATCTTGCATTGTGTATGCACAATGTTGTAATGCAAGGTAGGCTTGCATGCGACAAAGTCTAGCAGAACAAAATTAAGCTGTCAATAAATCTATACGCTATAGATTTTGGAAAAGGGGTATGTATCAACCAACTAAAATATGATTTTATCCACGTGACCACTGGCTTGACAGTTCGCAACACCTTTTATACCATACCCGCATGACAGCGACAGCATACCCCCTATTTGAGCAGTTTTCCCGTCCCAACTGGGGCTGGCTTGGCGTGGTCGTCCCGCCTTTTAGTATCGAGGCCGACCCACGTTTTATGTATCTTTCTTCAGATACGCGCCGAGCCCTTTCCAAGGTTAGTTTTATGGTTGAGGCAGGACAAGGTGCCTCAATTATTGTGGGCGAAGTGGGTACAGGAAAGACAACGCTTGCATCATGGTTTCACAGTCGCTACCAAAACCGTAAGGATTTCATTGTGGCTCGTGTTGATGAACCCCCTGCCACAGGCAGCGGGTTGTTGTTATTACGTCGAATTGCCAACGAATTTGGAATCCGCACGCGCCGTGCGACAGAAGATCAGCTCAATGAATTCCGTTCTTTTCTTGTCAAACAGACAGAAAAGAACATTTTGCCGCTGATTATCATTGATGAGGCACATGAGTTAAGCCCAGAGCAATTTGTTGAATTGCGTCGTTTGCTAAACTTTCGTGATCCAAAAGGCGGCAAGGCATACCAGCTAATTTTGTTGGGACGTCCTGAACTAGATATCAATTTGCGCGGAGTCCCAGACTTTGCCGATCGTATCGCCACACGTTCCTCCCTTGATCCGTTAACCCCTGACGACACACGCGGGCTGATTGAGTTTCGTATGTTGGCCGCTGGGCGCGACACGAAACAACCCCCTTTGTTTTCTGATGAGTCAATCCTTCCAATTTGGCGTGAGACACGTGGTTACCCGCGCAGTATTTGTATGCTGTGTCTTCATCTCTGTTTGGAGGCGGTTGATCGTAAGGCAATGCGGGTTGATAACGAGTTTGTAACAGATTTCCTAGCTAGCCAAAGCGGTTACCGCAGTCTTGGAGAGGCGGATAACATATGAGCAGGCAAGGTCGCCGCAACCAACGAGACGATACCTTTGCTGCGTTAACCCGTGAGAAGGCGAAACGTGGTCGGCCGAGAAGTGTTGTCCCGCGTCAAAGTGTCTATGTTGCTCTCAGCAAGTTGCAGAAACAGCGGATCTCGCAAATGGCGAAGCAGCTACCGCCTGATATCAAGCGAGCCGATGTTCCTGATATGTGCGTGATGACGCTCCAGACTCGTATCGAACAGATACGCCGTGCGGTTGCTGGGCGCGATCGCGAGTTGCCAGAAGGTATCACCGATATGGAATCGTTGTACTTTTTATGGGATCTGCCTTTGCCGCCTAAACATCCTGAGGTGACGTGGACATCGATGCGCTTGTCGCCTCAGCAGGTATTGGAGTTTGGCCGACTACAAGGCACGTTCAACGCACTATTTGGTGCAAACCGTAGTGATGTGTTCACGCTTGCGTTGATGTTGTTGGATCAGGTTGTGGAGAAGGGCAATTCGGCCGAAGCATTCCCCTATACAACTTTAGATGAATATAGCAGTTACCTCTCTGCAACCTATTTGTAGCCTTTTCGTCAATTTAAAGATTGCCCCCAAAAAGGTGTTGACAAGGAGAAAGGACAGGATATA
>JBMZDF010000087.1:0-16247 GCA_049614105.1 Promineifilaceae bacterium (SeqCode) | reverse complement strand
CTTTACAGCCACGACACAGGCGGTTTTCAATCTCGCTTTAGTGCGTTCACGGATCAGATTACGCTCAAATTCCGTGAGCGCAGCAAACATTTATACGGTAATTATAGTTTGGAAACGCATCTATTCTGACAGAAGTGTGACTATCATTTCCTTACCAAGTTTCCGCACTGGTTTATAGTCCGAAACAGGCGTTTTCAGAATCTGAGGCCGGGGTACGGAAAACGGACGTTTTTCGACCGAAACAGTAGAACATTTGACCATCTAATCGTACGTCCCTTGTTTTTCCGCAAATGTAGAAAATCACAGGGCGGACGTACAGTTATTTTCAGGCAATATTAAATTTTTGAGGGAGAAGAAAATTGGAGCGTATAGTTGCTTTTGACCAGGAGAGCATCTCTTATCTTACGCGAGTAGATTAAGTGTTTTGAAATGTTTGAAGACAGATGTTAATCGCAATTATTCTCATATCAATGGATGTTATCGCGCCCATAACTGATTACTGTTTCCAAGTAACCTACAAAATAAAAAACCTCTTGGGATTAATTCCAAGAGGTTAGTTCTGTATTAAGTTTAATATAAAAAACTATATTGTCAATAGGTAAATTGCATTCTAATTTTTCTACCTAGTGTCGTGATCTTGAACCCGCTGTGGAAAAGGGGAGAAGGGTCGCTTTCAGAGGGCTTTATTGGTATTTAGCCCACTGTTTTTGTAGCTGAACTAAAATGCAATCGCCCCAACATTGTCAACCCTTTAAATCTTGAATGTAAGATTTTAAAGTATTTCCTGACCTCTAATCAATGAGAATATTATTGTTAGTATGTTCATAAACACTTCTATGTCCATATTGAGTAGTTTGTCCCAAATGATTGCAAACACAAGTAAAAATGTGGTGACCACCATGTACCAAAATAATTGCCGTCCAACAGGATCGAGTGTGACTGTTTCAAATTTTTCAATTAGCATTTTTACTATGTTCATTCGTAATGTTACTTCCTTTTGTCTAAAAAATTAATCTGCTATTTCTTAAAAACAACAGAACCTGATACTTAGATGCCACGAGTTGTTTGCCAGATAGCAGGTTTGTCCTATTCCAACACAACACTATTTTTTGCAGTTCGTACTACTTGTGCGCATTAATTATATATATCATATAAGAAATATTTTGTTTGTCAATGGACATATTGCACAAAATGTTCTTTTGTGGTAAAGGAAATAATTAAAAAGGGCTGATTGTTTTCGGGTGTTGATGCGCAATCGTTTTTTCTCCATATGGTTATATGGACTGGCTTGTACAGGTGCGGTTATTAGTATGTTTTGAATTGAGTCGATGCACTCTCTGAACAAGATGGGGAATTAGGTATGATTTTCAACTGGCTCAATATGCTGTCCCAGAACGTGTAAAAGCAACGGTCATTTCGATATGACATTACGAAGCCATATCAGAAAATTGGTTATTATTGATTTTAGGGAAGCTCTATTTTCGGCCGAAACAGTAGAACATTTGACCGTCTAACCGTACGTCCCTTGTTTCTCCGCAAATGTAGAAAATCACAGGGCGGGCGTACAGTTATTTTCGGGCAATATCAAATTTTTGAGGGAGAAGAAAATTTAAAGGATCTGGTACGGATATGAAGCACCTAAGTGTATGTCCCTTGTTGTCGAGGAAATGTAAAAAGTCGCAGGGCGGGGATACCCTTATTTTCAAGCAGTGTTATTCGCATCAATAGGCGCGATAGCGCCTTCCCTTACTGACTTGGTTGTGAAGTTAAAGAATAGGGAGCGGGTTCGGCCGAATGTCCATTTAAACCTTCCAATGTTCATATGTTAAAAAATGGGCAGGTAAAATAGTCACCCAATTTCCTTTCACCCTTCCTTAGTATATTCTCTAAGGATTTTGATCTACCGCTACTGCAATATATACTTCCATATAGATTTTGCATACTTCCATATGCATATGGAAGTCTAAAAGTGAGGATTATGGAAGGATATAGCTATCAATTTGTTGCGCTACGAGGCATTCAAGCTGGATATGAATACTATGTGGCGATGTGTCCCATCAAGCTAGTTCCAAGATTATTCAGATTTGATGAGGAAGAACTTCCAGCAGAGCTTCGTGCCCAACGAACACTTAACCGTGCTCGGATCCCTGAAATATCTCGATACATCTTAAATAACCCCAGCAATTATACCTTCTCCTCCATTACCGCCTGCATTGATGGGGATGTTGTGTTTGAGCCATTTGAAAGCCATGGGTTCGGCCGAAGCGCAGGCTTACTCAGTATGCCGATGTCCTGCGAGATTGTAATCAACGATGGACAACATCGGCGAGCGGCAATTGAACAAGCATTAAAAGAGAAGCCATCATTAGGGGACGAAACCATATCCGTTGTTTTCTTCAGAGATGCTGGCTTAAAGCGCAGTCAGCAGATGTTTGCCGATTTGAATCAACATGCCGTTCGGCCGACACGTTCTATTGGCATCCTCTACAATCATCGAGACCCACTTGCGCGACTGTGTGTTGCCCTGACTAAAAAAGCTCCCATCTTCCAAGGGCGGATTGAGACTGAAAAATCTTCAATCTCGAATCGGAGTCGCAAGCTATTTACGTTGAGCGGTCTGTATCAAGCATCGCAAGCACTTTTAAATAAAAAAGCAGAAACAGCCACAAGCGATGAAGATCTACAACGTTCAATCCAATACTGGACGCGATTAGGCGAGGTTATTCATGAGTGGCGGCTTGTGATTCAGAATGAAGTGACGGCATCTGTGCTTCGAAAAGAGTATGTTCATGTACATGGTGTTATGCTCCATGCATTGGGTTATATTGGCAGAACACTTATCGAAGAGCATCCTGAAGAATGGCGAACGCGGCTCCAACCTCTTGGTAAAGTAAATTGGTTGAGAACGAATTCAGAATGGGAAGGGCGTGCCATTGTTAATGGACGTATGAGTAAAATGGGGGATAGTGTTCCGCTTACGGTCAATAAACTAAAAATGATCTTGAATTTACCACTTAATGCAAATGATCAAACTGCGGAAGATAGATTTCAAAACACAGGGGATGATAACAAATGAGCCGCCCAGGATTACCCGCTGAAAACCGTTCAATTTTTGATGAAGTTTCAATTCAGGACATTTACGCTGAAATCCAGAAAGTTTATTTGGATACAGCCCTGCCTTGGGTGATTGGTTACAGTGGCGGCAAAGATTCTACCGCCACCGCACAGGTCGTATGGCTTGCGCTATCTAAACTAGAACCAGAACAATTACAGTGGCCAATTTACATCATTGCATCTGATACACTGGTTGAAACACCAGTCATCGTAGACCATCTCCATACGACACTTCGAAAAATCAATGAATCGGCCGAATCACAAAGCTTACCCATTACAGCACATAAAGTTATCCCTAAAACAACAGATACGTTTTGGGTCAACTTAATTGGACGTGGGTATCCAGCCCCAACCCAAAAATTCCGTTGGTGTACCGAACGAATGAAGATTAAACCTGCCAATCAGTTTATTCTGGATCGAGCATCTGAGTTTGGTCAGGTCGTCATGGTACTAGGCAGTCGTCGCTCTGAAAGTGCAAGCCGATCACAAATCATTGCACGTGAGGAAGCAAAACGATCTGTTACAGGGACTCAGCTCCGTTACCATCACAATTTACGCAGCGCATTAGTTTATACACCGATACAAGAGTGGACAACAGATGATGTTTGGCAATATCTATTGCAAGTAAAATCACCTTGGGGGAGCAAAAATCGGGATTTATTAACGATGTATCGGGCGGCAAACTCTGGTGAGTGCCCCCTTGTCATCGATGATACAACGCCATCCTGTGGGAATTCACGTTTTGGATGCTGGACATGCACGGTTGTCACCCGCGACAAATCGATGGAGGCGATGATTGATAATGGCGAAGAATGGATGGAACCACTTCTGGAATTCCGTGACTGGCTAAGTGAGACCCAGGTTCCTGCTGTTAAGCATTTGTTTCGTGAACACAAACGGCGCACGGGTCATGTTTTGATTGAGGCAAAAGGGCATGATGGGAGCCGCCTGCGTGGTTTGCGACAAATTGACGAGTTTCTTAGTCAAGACGGGCACGCTGTGCAAGATGGCAAGCTTATTCGTGGCCCGTATAAGTTTTCCTTCTGCAAGGAAATGTTGCAGCGATTATTAAAGACACAAAATGATATTCGGCGAGATGGGCCAAACCCAAATCAAGAGCTTATTACTGAAGCTGAATTGCATGAGATTCGTCGTTTGTGGCGCACCGAACGACAAGATTGGGAAGACTCGGTTCCACTTATTTATCAAGAATGTACTGGGCAAGCACTAGATTGGTTGCAGGATGATGTTGGCGCGTTTTCTGCCCAAGAGTATCGTGTTCTTAGCGAGCTTTGTGATTCGGCCGAAATCCCCACGAACCTAGTCGCTAAACTTTTAGAACAAGAACGCCAGATGCAAGGCATGCATCGTCGCGCTGGCATCTTCAATCGCTTAGATGAAGTCCTGCGTGAAGATTGGCGAGACGAAGCAACAATCCGTGCAACATATAGCTTGCCTATGCTAGACGAAAGTGATGGGATGCGTCCATGATTCTTACAAAACTCTCGATTACCAACTTTGGCATTTATCAAGGAACACACGAATTTGATCTACGTCCACGAAGTATAGATGGGACGCATCGGCCGATAATCCTAATAGGTGGCAAGAATGGCGCTGGCAAGACAACCTTCTTGCAGGCAATCCGTCTTTGCTTATATGGGAGATTGGCGTTGGGTAGTCGAGTACGCAGGTCGGATTACGATGCTTATATACAGCAACGATTCCATCGCCCGCTCACTGAAAAAGCAGGTGCTTCAGCTAAATCAATTCATATTGGTCTAGTTTTTGAGCATGTACACGCAGGCAAAAAAAATAATTACGATGCGATACGAAGCTGGAAATATAAGGGCACTGCAATAGAAGAGAACGTCTCTATTTTTAAGAATGGGGAACCTCTTCGAGACATTGCATCTGAACATTGGAATGACTTTCTACGAGATATGATCCCACCAGGCGTGGCAGATTTGTTCTTCTTTGATGGTGAACAAATCCAAATGCTAGCTGATGAGGAAAGCGAACGTACTGCGTTGGAAACAGCCATCAATGGATTGCTCAATCTCGATTTAGTTGAACGCTTACAGTCCGATTTGACGATCTATCTTCGCCAACGTAGCAGGCAGCAGCAGACCAAATTGAAGGCGAGCTTCGATCGCGTTACTCAGGAGCATGATAGGCTTGACCAAATCCTTGCCGAACGTAAACAGGATAGGGCAAGCATTGTTTCTGAGTTGGCTTATGTTCGGAAAACGGTTGATGAGGCGCGGCAATCCCTATTAGAACAAGGGGCACATTTTATCGAACAGCATGCACAACATGAAGCACGGCTTATTCAAGTTGAGCGTGATATTGAGCAACACCGCACTGCTATTCGCGAACTGGCGACGGGGCTGCTTCCCTTTTCATATACACCTAAATGGTTAAGTAAGACCCAAGATCGTTTAAACCACGAAGCTGAAATCCAGACACAACAGTTGTTGCATCAGTTTGAGGAACAGAAGACTTTCCAGATACGTCAACAGCTTCGACAACGTGATTTCCAAGATCAGATTGCGCCCACCCTTAAGGTGTGGCAATGGGAACGTTTGATTGAGGAGTTGGAGAAACTCATTGCACCTAACGGTTCTTCGCCTGCTGCCCCACTCCAAATACATCATGTATCTGAACAAAAAAGGAATCAATTACTCTCACAAATAGAACAGGCAACAATGACTGTACCAGTGCAGCTTGTTACCTTATCAAAAGAGCTTGAAGCTTTAGCGAGCGAGCGCAGTAATCTTCAGCAGAAAATACGACAGGTTCCAGAGGCTGAAGTTGCAGAGCCACTGATCGAAACGTTTCAGAAACGCTCTGAGCAGATTGGCAAACTTGATGGGGATCTAAAGCAAATTGAAAAACAAATCGGCCGAACTGAATACGAAATGGCCGAGGTAGCACGTGAGCGCAGCAAACTGTGGCATAAAATTGCTGATTCAGGCGACTTAGATAAACGGGTTGACCAAGTTGCCAAAGTACAAATTGTGCTTGAACAATATCTGGTACGTATTACAACCCTCAAACTCAAAGAACTTGAATCTCTGATTGCAGAGTTTTTCAATCGCCTTTGTCGCAAAGAGTTACTTGTTAAAGAAGTAAAAATTGACGTCAAACGATATGCTGTCACGCTCTACGGAGAAAATCGTACTGAACTGCCCAAATCTGGCTTGTCAGCTGGTGAAAAACAACTTTATGCTATGTCACTTTTATGGGCATTACGTGCAGTATCGGGCCGGCAGCTCCCGATCATTGTAGACACACCCTTAGGCCGGCTTGATCGAACTCATCGGGAACGTTTAATAAGCGACTTTTTCCCAAATGCAGCTCATCAGGTCGTGTTGCTCTCAACCGATTCAGAGGTGGACGCAGATTCGTTTGCACTTCTACAGCCCCACATTTCCCATCTTTATCGACTCGACTTTGACCCAGCTAAAGGGACAGCCCAAATTGTTGATGGGTACTTTGCAACAAATCAATCCGTGGAGGCGGCATGAAACTAACAAGACTGCGCGTCTGCCAAGAAGTCGACCAACGTCTTTCACAACTGAAAGCACGGACAGGCCTAACCCCAAACTTACTGTGTCGTATTGGTTTTTGTTTGTCGATCAATAACCCAGCCGTTCCTAACCCAATTAATTATCCGCCCGATAGTCAGCGTGAAATTAACCGGTATACCTTGACTGGTGAGTGGGACGATATGTTCGTTGCATTAATGCGAGAGCGGTGTCTACATGACAAGCTTGAATTGGAACAAGATTTAGACGACCAATTTCGGGCGCATGTAAACCGTGGTGTGCTTACACTGTATCTCAAGGTGAAGAGTCTTGGAGATTTAGCCCAACTTCTTCAACAAGTTAACCCAATGGCGATCATAGACAGTAACCCAAACACATGATGAACGATTCAATCATTTATCTCGACCACAATGCGACAACACCTGTTGATCCACGTGTTTTAGAGGTCATGTTGCCTTACTTTACCGACATCTATGGTAATGCAGCAAGTATTGATCATGAGGCAGGACATCGAGCGAAACGTGCCGTTGAAAAAGCGCGTGTCCAATGTGCCAAGCTTATTGGCGCACGCATCGAGAAACATCCATCTGCACCTGACGCGACCAAAGAAATCATCTTCACAAGTGGCGCAACCGAGTCTGACAACATCGCATTATTTGGGGTTGCTGAACGATATGCTCATAAGGGCGACCACATTATTACTTGTGTAACCGAACACAAAGCAGTCTTGGACTGCTGCCAACGTCTTGAAAAGATGGGCAAGCGAGTCACCTACTTGGGCGTTGACCAATATGGTTTTATAGATTTAGATGAATTGAGAAGGGCCATCACACTAAAGACGATCCTTATATCAATCATGTTTGCCAACAATGAGATTGGCACGATTCAACCAATTGCAGAAATAGGCAAAATTGCTCGCGAACACGGCATTATATTTCATACAGATGCCGCACAAGCGATGGGGCATGTACCAATCGATGTTGAGAAGATGAATATCGACTTACTCTCCTTTTCTGCTCACAAGATATATGGGCCAAAAGGAGTTGGCGGGCTATATGTTCGTCGACGCAAGCCTAGAGTCAAACTTACACCTGTCATTTATGGTGGCGGCCATGAATTAGGGTTGCGTTCAGGCACACTTAACGTACCTGGTATTGTTGGTATGGGAGTTGCATTTGAACTTGCAGGACAGGTAATGAGCACTGAAGCTCTCAAATATCGTAAATGGGCGCAACTAACATTTGATACACTATCAGAAAAGCTAGCAAGAGTGGAGTTAAATGGTGCTCAGATCGGAACAGATCGCTTGCCATCCAATATCAATGTTTCAATTAATGGTATTGAAAGCAAGTCCCTTGTTGTTCAGGTAAAAAACCAAGTCGCAATCGCAACAGGGTCGGCATGTACAACAGTCGACACAAAACCTTCACATGTAATTAGATCACTCGGATTTGGTGAAGATCGTGCGCACAATGCGGTTCGCATTGGTTTCGGCCGAGCACTTAATATAAACAAATTGAACAAAGCAATATCTATTCTAATTTCTAGCAGCAACAAACTTGCTCAACTATCAATTTAGAAATCTCTTATGACAGAAAAACATGCAAAAGCTTATCAGGATACACACGCGGGCAACTTAAATTTACTTGTATCTATTCATCCAACAGAACATGATGTAAAAGTCTATAACTTAGACCCTCAAATTGGTTTGCTTCAAGGTTTTGGCGCAGACAAAATGAATCGCAAAGCGCTGACTCGTGTTTTGGCACAACTCCAGTGTGGTTCGAGAGATTGCGTATACTTACTTCTAAATCGCATGTCTATCAACTATGTGGGTATGTCCCAAGGTATTTCTAAACGACTTACTGAACATGCTTCTAAACGAAAAAAGATCTGTTGTGGGATCGGACGTTAGTTTTTTTCTTAAAAAGCTCTTTGCATAATGCAAGCATCGTAGGATTTGTTGAAAGAACTTTGTACATTCGGCTTACGGATCGTGGCTTTTCTCTGAAACAATCCCCCCTGCGGGAAGTAACTTGAACTCCAGAGATCGAATAGTAGCTCAACGTTTTTTTGCTGAGACTAAACGTATTCTTTGGCTGATGGATACAGCAAAACCTACCAAGGGCTCTCGCGAGGAAGCGGTTCAACAAACTACCAAAGCAGTTCAAGCAGAAGTTAAAGTTTTAGAGAAGTTACGTACATCTCAGCAAGATTACATTGACGTTGAATTGCAAAGTAATGGAGCGTATGCCACAGGTAAATATACAGGATTCGGGCTTGAAGTATTAGCCAGGTCAATTGGAACTTCAACAGTGCAGACCCACATGAAGTCGAACAGAACATATTGGAGGATAAGGACGGAGCTGGAAACTACAGAAGTCATTGAAGTAAATAATACGACAATCCGATTCACCCAAAATCACACATTTTCCAGCCCCACTTCTGCTGTCCAAATACTTACAGGATCAAACTGGCCAGGGCCACTTGTTTGGCGGCGAATCACTGACAAGAAAACCTTGAAAGAAATAATTGGTTAGTATGTTTCATATACTATCAAGTCAACATTGTGATTGCCCCTTGATCAAATTTGGAAACAACTTGAAAAATACAGCTCATCGCATTTTTACAATAAGCATTATCTAATGATCGTGAACTTCCGATAGATGGAACGGGCGTCGTGCTTTGCTCATAAAATTTCTTGGTACGGTTCAAGTACCTTTGAGTTATCTTCCCTTGATGATGAGCGACAATATTTCTTGTGGCAAGATACTCAACAAAATGAGCCTTTTGACTACTATTAGAAACTAGACCCGATGAAAATGAGAATGTCTTGCTGATTTTATTCATCCAATCTTCAAATGCCCCTTTTTTGTACTTCTCTAATGCAACATCAACCATCTCTTCAAAGAGATCATCCCAACTAGTTAATATGCGACTAGCAGACATTAGATGTTTCAATATCTGTTTACGCAAGCGCTTGTCATTTTCAAACAGTTCCTTTAGGCTACCTTGGGTTAGTTGCCGAGTTAAGTCTTCTTTATAGGCTTCTATCAAGGCTACTAATTGCAACAGAATCACTTCTCGGGTCAATTCTTTTAGTTCATCTTTGTGATCTGATTCTTCTAGAAAATGAATATATAGTGCGTCGAGCCGCTTATATCCGTAGTGGAAGTTATCAAAAGCATTACTAGTCATTAGATAACAACTCCTATGATGCTGGTGGCAGTTGTCCAAGAAGCTGTCTCAAGAGTATCTTTCTTCCAGCACTAGCTGTGAAACCATTCTCTTTGAAATGTTCTGCAGTCCAATCTGTATCATTTATGGGCTCTAAGGCCTGAATAAAGGACTCTTTTTTTGGACTGCTCCCAGCAGTGACATCACGTGCACGCTGATGAGTTCGCTCAAAAATCCCCATTATAGTTTCAAACCCCGCAGCCTTTGTAAGCCTATGAGTACGATTGTTTCCCCAAGCATCTGAGAACGTTTCCCTAATCGCTTCTAAATAACTCTTTATTCGTGAAAAAGCAACATCTGTAGAGAGAAAAGACAGGAGTTCGCCCTTTTCAAATAATGGGGATAAAGTATTAATTGCTTGATCATTAGTAATCCATTTTCTCTTTTCATCCTGATACATCTTTATCTTACCGTGCATTGGCGACGCTACATCGTCATTTAGTTGCTCAACTATTGCTGCAGCATTGTCTTTTGCATCGACAAGATCTCCTAGCTCTCGCTGTAATGCAACTAGCAGAACTTTACTGACAGGTTTCTGCAATCTATTAATATCAGCAAAAATTCTGCCTGCCAATTTTTTCCCCTGCATCAGTCCAGTTACCGGCACAGGCAGATCAGAAACCGTGCTATTTTCACCCGTGATCCCGTATAATCGATGTTGCCCATCAATTAAATCCCCAAAATGGCCTTCCTGACTAGGAAATACAAGAACTCCCCAATTATTCTTTGCATTTTGAAGTTCAAACCTTACCTCTGTTGAAAGGCTGACAATGATGTTGTTTGGGAAGCATGTTTTGGGGCTAGAGATGTATTTCCCGATATCTTGTATTCTTTTTTTATTCAGCAATCGTTGGATTCCACTTGGGTTTGTAGATAGTTTGCGATCTGATACTACCAACTTCCTAAGTTGGTCAGCTGAGATAGAGAATAGGTACAGATCGTTTTGCTTTTGTTGCATTCGTATTGCCGTAATTTTTAATTCGTTCATATTGAGTTTCCTTTGTAAACTGATGTCCGTTATGTTGGGTTGTCTATTTTGAGTTTGAATTGACGTAAGAAGATCTCTAGTGATTGCGGCTTAATATCAAACCATTCGCGAAGCACAGCATCTCCGCCAAAAACATAATGATTAAATTCTCGAAATCCTGCTTCAGTAAGCCGGCTAGGAGATTCTGGATCAATCAATTGAGATATCATCTTATTGACAGGTTTTTTCTCCGCCACTTCAACCCCATTGCTTTTCAGTTCTTGCGCTAATAAGAGCCCAACTAACATGCGTCCACGTTCACCGCGATAGTCACCTGGAAACTCATTTTCAACCTCTGTCGTTTCTACTGTGAGTACATTCTGCTCCTTGCGCCCGCCTTCAGCCATGCTAGCCATAAAACAGAAGTAAATCATATCGAAATCAAGCTTGAAGCCAGAAACTTTGTTCGATTTGTCAATATGTTTAAAAAACTCACGAGAGGTTTTCTTTAGTCGGAACGGCATTTTATCCCTCTGTTTCTTTTGGCCATTGGAATTCGTCAAAGAATGGTTTGCCAGGCACACAATATCCATCGGCCGTTTCTTGGAATCCTAATATTTGGCGAGTTTTCTGCTCAACATCAATAGCACCCTTGCGAAACAACGTAATATGCTGAACGGGTGTTGGACTGTGTTGTTCCAGAACTTGTGTAAAGGCTGGCCGTTCGGCCGAAATCGTGAAGGCCACAAACTGATTCATAAGTTGTGGGACAAGCTTGCCAATTTCCTGCCGAATATCAAGATCGATTTTACCGACAGGGCTGTCCACTACAAATGGCAGTTGTTGATCACTTCTGTTGAACAATGTTGAAAGAAACGCATAGGCAACAGTTAATTGTTCCCCTTCACTTCCTCCAGATTGATTTTTCAGAATCAAACACTTATCAATTTTTTCGATCTCGATATTATTGAATGGCATCAATACGCGGATTCGTTGATTGGCTTCCTTACAGATATCAGCAGTTAATGACGTCCGCGCCGTGCGATACACTTTCTGGAGAATCCCTTGCAGCACGTCTCGTTTATCTCTCAACTCAATTGTTTGAGTTATCTCTGCTAGATCATTTTCTGCCTTCTCAACCCGCTTCTCAATGACTTTGATACCATATGTATGGTCATCATCCAAATCATTGTCACGACTCGTGAACTTCTTCAGTTCACGATCAAAGCCCCGAATAAGTATTTCAAGCCGCTTCATCTCTTCTTGGGCATGCTTCACATTTGGGTCTGCTTCACTTGCTTCTAACAAAATTGCATCAAGTTCGTTGCGTGCCTCAATCTCATCATCAACTATCCTGCCTAGTGATTTAATTGCCCCATTTAATGTTTCCACAGGTACAGTACGAGATTCACCAACCGCATCATGGATTGCTGTTTTGATTAAATTTAGAGCGGCAACATTCTCTGAACCCAAATAACGACTCGACCTTGCACGAATGATTTGGCGGATTTCATCATCAATTTCTCGTCCACAAATACACTCATCCTCTTCTGCAATCTCTTCAAAAAACTCGCGGGCTGCACTCTCTGGCAGCTTAACGCGATCTAAGCCTATTTTCAAACCAAACAACATTTCCCCAAATGTTGTCGATAATGTGTGAGGTTGTGTCATCATCTCGAGCGTTGATCGAGTCTGTTTATGGACGCTATTCTTTAATGTATTAACCGTGCTTTCAGCCGATTGTTTTTTCTTGGCCCGCTCCTGTTCAAGCTCTATCGCATTTTGATGCGCATTTTGATGGGCGAGTAATTCTTCTTTAGCTGCTTGCTTTTGCTTCTGTAGTTCCGTTTGCTCTGAATGAAGTGTACTTAACCATTTCTTTAAAGCGGATAAACGATTGCGCCGACGAGATAGACCTGTATCTTCCGTAGCAGTTACATTCCGTGTACAGAAATCGTAGTAGTCTCCAACTTTGTACTGCATCGTTTGGAGCGTATTGATTTGAAAAAGGTGCTCAACAATTGCCTCCGCATTTGTATGCTCGGAACTTAGTAATTGAGAAGCAAGTTCACCATCGAAGATGTAAAAACTAACAAAGTTAGCGTTCATAAAACGCCTAAACTCTGGTGGCGGATTAAACTTGTTTTCTTGACCACTTCCCCGGGTCGTTTTGTACCTCACTGCACCACGCTCAAAATTAAACAACATCTGGATAGTGACTGGTTTACGGTTGAGCTCTAACCGTAATTCAAACCTGCCTGATCTACCTCCATCTTTCTTCCTCATCGCTCGAACAGACTTTTGATCCCAGGCTTTAGATGGAGAGATACCTGTGCCAGCTAATGCAGCTCGCAATAGATTCAGGGTTGTTGTTTTACCTGTCCCATTCGGCATCTGAATCAATGAGATCTTGTGAGGCTGTCCAAACTCATCACAAAGATTCACCTTATGGTCTGGGCAGCGTAATCCCTCAGCCTCCCATCCTAACAGTTGCATTACAGCCGTCATTAAAACAACTCCTCTTGTTTTTTGACATCAATGTCATTGAATATCAGCTCTAATCGTGAGCGTGTAGATTGATCGTTATTAAGGTCATCATTCCCCGATACAACAGCCGATAACCAAGCTGTAAGTTTACGAGCAAGTGCGCTTGGCTGCCCTGAACGCGCTACTTCAGTATTTATTGCTTCAACTATCTTGTCATCTAGTTTCATAAGGCCATCTCAGGACGAACGCGAGCGAGTTCCACCAACCAATCGCGTCGACGTTCATCTGAATTCGGTTGTGGGTTATCATTTTCATGGTTGCGAATAAAGTCGACGACATTCGCAACTTTGTCGGAGTTTTGCGGGTCAGTTCGCAGACATCGGCCGATGCGCTGAATAGTTTCCAAGTTTGCACGATTCGAGGCCAACAGAATGACGTTATTGAGCGAACGAATATCAATCCCCTCTGATAATCGATGGCATGTAATTAAACACTCTAACTCGCCTGTAGCAAATCGCCTCAATGTTTCTGCATCTTCTCCCGAAAAATAGGTGTGGAAATCAGTACGGTGACGATGAACAATATCCAAGATCTGCCCACCGTAAGCCATCTCTTCTACAAAAATGATGCATCTTTCCAGCATCTGCACATTTTCAGTAATAAATTCTGCAAATATAGGCAGTTTCGCTTGTGAAAGTTTATACACTTTTGCAATATCCATCCAGACTCTTTCCTCTGGAACAGGAGCGCCTATCTTTTCTTGATACGCTTTGTTGGCGTGAATCCGCTGCAGTTTATTTCGATCTTCATCCGTAAGGGAATAATCTAGCGGAATATATTGAAACGGCGCGAGAATCTGTCGTTGAATAGCTTCTTGAAGACCAAAGCTGAAAATCACAGGACCAATATGTGTTTCAACAAATGCATTCCCGTCAGAATCGTATTTCCGTTCAGGTGTGGCGCTGAGTCCTAAACGATATCGGATGTTGTCAGACAAACCACCTAGATTCTCACGATTCCCCATACTTCCAAGTCCGTGAACCTCATCATGTATCAGTAATGTTCGCTGTGATTTAGCATCACCTAACCCTTTTAATGCCGACCTTATAGAGCTACGAGATACCAGCAGGATAGCATTGCGTTGATTAAGGTTGAAGTTCTGAATCTCCCTCGTACCATCATATTGACGGTAGACTCGTAATCGTCGATCTACCTTCCCACGTAAATCAAGAAGCTGCTTGTACCATTGCTTGAGTAAATCTGTACCGTGAGTCGAAACAATAACCGTATCTATTTGGTCGTTCTCAAATAACGTTTGGGTGATATTAAGCGCTGTTCGAGTCTTGCCCGTTCCAGTCGCCATATTTAGAATACCGCGTTCGTGCTGTAAAAAGATACGTTTGGCCTCTTCTTGATGACGCCACTTGTTTGAAGTATCTTGCGGTTTTCTTCGTGGGGAAAACTGCTCACTAATTCGTATTAGCTTTTGTTTAGCAGCGTCAGGAAACGAAAACACAATTGCGCCAGAAGCTTTATTGCCCCACAATCGCTCAAAGTATTGCTTCTTACGTTCCGTACGAGATTGAGAATCCCAAGATGTAAAAACGTCAATGCACTCAAGATTATATTCAAATGCGTTTCGACTTTCATTTGTTGATCCAGAAAATGCAATATAGTCGTCTTGGTCAAAAAACAACCCTATCTTTTCGTGATAAATTCCTCGACCATGTGCAGGCAGTGCAATTTGAATTTCAAGACGATTAGTTTTTAGTAGCGAGCCAAGAAGCGCAACGCCATCGCCCATTCCATCTGCGAATTCCTGCTCCATGATTTCCTCAATCCGTTGTTCGCAAACAATTTGACTACTTAAGCCCTCCTCAATCGCCTTGACATCAGCTTCGTTTAATTCAACTGATGTAACTAGCCTAATCGTTCCGCCTCTTTTGGCAAAGTCATATAAGTGTTTTCCAAACAACTCAAGAGCACTACTTGAAAAATATCCAACGGCTCGCCAATATTGATTTGCATGATTAAATGATGGAAAGAAAAAATCCTTCAAGACATTGGCTTCCCCTGACCTATAATCTTCCCGATAGTCAATTTCTCGCAAACCCATCTATATCCCTGTCTTTTACACCTCTACGCTCTGCTTAGCACACAACCACTCTCAAATATAGTGACAACCACACAATTATGTGAAGTTACAAACTAAACGCAAATTTAAAACATTTATTACCTAATCAAGCATTCTGGCGTATTGACAAGCAAAAATATCTGTTTTGTTTTCGTATGACATAATCCGCATATTTAGTTGTGAATTCGGCCGAATTTACATTGTCACAACAGCAATTCACTATGCATTTGCACTGCCTCAATAGGCATAAGCTCATACTCAGGCGGTAAATGTCCGTTTTCTAGGATAATCTCTTCTTGGGGTTGCTTAGTATCCGAGAAAGCGGACATAACACGGCCTATTACGCTTCCACCCCCACGAACAAAGAAGTTTTTCGCGTTTATAGTGATAATCTCGGCAGCATTCTCAGGGTTAATATTAACGCGGCCTGAGCCATTTTTGTTTAGCTTACAACAAAGCGCGTCAGCCACTTTATTGCGCCCCCAGCCAAAAACTTGAACGCTAATACCGTGTTCTGGCTTAATCACATTAAGATGCTTTAGCAGCCGTTTTAAGACGGTTACACGCTTTTTGCCTGCGCGTTGTTCATAGTAAAGCCAAGAAAGCATCTCTTTGTTAGAAGCATAGGGTAATATCTTTAGGATAGATTTTGCAGATTGGTCGATCATGCTACGTTGGGTGGGATCTGGTGTGACGTTGTCCAACGATTTATCGACAATCTCAAACAGTTTAGTGCGTTCTGCCTCTCGTTCAGCGCGTG
>JBMZDF010000086.1:0-16287 GCA_049614105.1 Promineifilaceae bacterium (SeqCode) | reverse complement strand
GCCCCAGCTCCCTCTTTTTCTGGGCACAATCAAATCTGGTTTTGACCTTGCTACACGCCACTGGTGGCTTGGTATTTTACCGTTCATGATAGATATGTTGTTGTGGTTAGGCCCACGATTGAACTATCAAAAATTGGGGAGAGCGTATATCGATTTTTGGTTGTCGCAGATGGATTCGGCCGAATTTAGCCAGCCGATCCCGCTTGAACAATTTTATAGCATCCTTGAGCAATCAAACTTGTTCAGCGCCCTAAGCGCCCCGTTTTTTGGTGTCCCAACGCTGCTCAGCGGCATTGCCCAAACAGACACGCCAATCGCAACGGGGATGATTCTTCTGGATAGCTGGCGCTCGTTTGGGGTCAATTGGCTGCTAATCGGCATGACAAGCATGCTGTTGAGCACAATCTACTTTTCGCTGATTGCGCAGGTGGTTCAGAAAGAGCAGGTGGATTGGGCTTATTTCGGCCGAAATTTGCTCCCCAATACCGTCAGACTTACCGTATTAACCATTATCGTGTTCATCGCCTTAATCGCTCTTCTGTTCCTGCTGACGCTCGTAGCCACAATTGCAGGGCTGCTCAATCAGATTTTAACGTTTGTTGTTTTGATTGGTGGAGCGGTGGTTGTGATGTGGGGCATTATCCGATTTAGCTTCTCATCTCAAGCGTTGTTCCTACAAAACTTATCACCACTACGTGCTGTAGGAGCCAGCATGCAGATAGTGAAACACCAATTTATTCAAGTCTTCCCACTTTTGTTTTTTGTTGTTCTAATCCGCAACGTGACTGACAGCCTGTGGCTGCTTGCCTATGATGGCTCATGGCTCGTACTTGTGAGCCTAGCGGGGCACGCTTTTATTGCAACCGCGCTGGTTGCCGCAATGTTTATTATTTTTCACAAATTAACTATGATGCAAGACCGTAAACCGGTACTTGCCAAATAACGATTTGCACGTGTTGTTACAACAACCTCAAATCACACTTTACGTTTATGACAGCTAACGCCCAATACGATGCCAGTAACATCCAAGTTCTTGAAGGTTTAGAAGCAGTTCGCCGCCGCCCAGGTATGTATGTCGGCGGAACCGACATCAAGGCGCTCCACCATCTTGTTTACGAAATTGTCGACAACTCTGTAGATGAGGCGCTGGCTGGACGCTGCGATCGCATCAAAGTGACGATTCACACAGATGAAAGCGTCACCATTAGCGATAACGGGGTCGGAATTCCCGTTGGGATGCACCCAACAAAAAAAGTGTCAGCCCTTGAGCTGGTTCACACCACCCTTCATGCGGGTGGTAAATTTGATAACGCTGCTTATAAAGTTTCTGGCGGGCTGCATGGTGTTGGTGCAGCAGCCGTTAACGCGCTCTCCGAGTGGATGGAAGTCACGGTTAAACGTGATGGGCACGCATGGAAACAGCGTTATGAACGTGGGGTTCCAAAATACGCCGTTCGCAAAGTACGCAGGTTGAAAAGAGGAGAGGGCACTGGTACTTCCAGTCGTTTCCGTTTCGATGAAGAAATCTTTGAGTCAGATCTGAGACTGCGCTTTGACACGCTCGTTAATCGTTTCCGCGAAATGGCGTTTGTGACAAGTGGTATTCACCTTGGCTTGGTCGATGAGCGTGGCACGACGCCGCATGAGATGAACTACTATTTTGATGGTGGTTTGAAATCGTTTGCCCGTTATGTCAACCGCAACCGCACCGCTATTCATTCGCCTGTCTACGCCTGCAAAGAAGTAGAGCATGTTGAAGTCGAAGTTGCGATGCAGTACACAACGGGCGTTGCCACGATTGAGCATTCGTTCGTCAACACGATCAACACGCAAGATGGTGGTTCGCATCTGAGCGGTTTGCGTTCGGCCGTCACCCGCGCCATCAACACTTACGCTCGTAAAAATAACTTTTTCAAAGGCAAAGATGAATCTTTCTCTGGCGATGATACAAAAGAAGGGCTAACCTCTATCGTTGCCGTAAAGCACCCCGATCCACAGTTTGAAAGCCAAACCAAGGTTAAACTGATGAACCCGGAGGTTCAGGGGATTGTCACATCGGTCACAAGCGAAGCACTTAGCACGTTCCTTGAGGAAAATCCGCGTGAGGCCAAGAAGATTATCGAACGCTGTCTCACCTCCTCACGAGCACGTGCGGCGGCTAAGAAGGCACGTGAGCTTGTCATGCGCAAAAGTGCGCTGGAGAGCTTGACGTTGCCGGGTAAACTGGCCGACTGCTCCGAACGTGAGCCTGAAAAATGCGAAATTTACATCGTCGAGGGTGACAGTGCAGGCGGTACGGCCAAACAGGGGCGTGATCGTCACTTCCAAGCAATCCTGCCGTTGCGCGGTAAAATTTTGAACACAGAGCGTGCGCGTCTTGATAAGATTCTGGCTAACAACGAAGTTAAGGCGCTCATTTCTGCGCTAGGCACAGGGATTGGCGAATCATTTGACATCAGCAATTTACGCTACGGGCGCGTTATTATCATGACGGATGCTGATGTTGACGGTAGCCATATTCGCACGTTGCTGCTGACTTTCTTCTTCCGCTACATGCCACAGTTGCTCGATAATGGACACCTGTACATTGCACAGCCACCTCTGTTCCAAGTGAAAGCTGGCAAAGAGGTTCATTATACCTACACTGATTCGGAGCAAGAAACGCTCATGCAGACGTTGTCAGGTCGAAAAATCAATATCCAACGCTACAAGGGGTTGGGTGAGATGAATGCGGGACAGCTTTGGGAGACAACGATGGATCCGGCCGAACGCACCCTGCTCCAAGTACAGGTTAATGACGCGATATTGGCGGATAAAACCTTTGACATGCTCATGGGCAGTGAAGTTGCACCACGCCGTCGTTTTATCACGTCAAATGCTTCCGCTGTGCGCAACCTCGATATCTAAAGTCGTTTAGAATCATTATGAAAAAGGCGCTCATTGAGCGCCTTTTTGTTTCTCTCAGCAACGTTTACTTGCTGCGTTTATTGAGATGAGATAGACAGATCGCTTGGAATCGCACTGATCCAATCGACCAGTAACTTAAACGGCCCCACCTGTTTATCTGTGATAATGATTCCGAGCGAGCGAATCAGGGCTGGATCAAGCTCAGGTTCATTTCTCAAAACACGCCCGCGAAATTGAGGTAGAAAATCTGCAACTGGCAAAATTATCTCGCTCCATTCGCCATCAAGCGTTGTAAACGGCTGGTCATATGCAACCCCATCGATACGATTGTCAGTACGGATTTGCAAATGGTACGTCTGCCCATCACCCAACACACGCATTCGGAGCGCACTGGCCCCCGCTGTTTCAAATACGACAGGTTCAGCCCGCAACGAGGCAAATCCACCATAGTTATCCAGAGAGACTGTCCCGCTAAATACAAGCTCATTCTGTTCGCTAAGCGTCGCGGCCGACGTTGAAACGCCGCCCATCACGCTATCATTGACAATAAACCAGCGCCTTGTGGTTGCCTGACTCGCAAAATCGTACAGGATTAAATCGTCGGCAGGTGGTTGTGTATTTGCGCGGGGTGCGGTTGATGTAGGCATGAGCGTTTTAGTTGGTTGGGGGGTGTCAGTTGGGTTAACCACCTGAGACGTTGCGCTCTTTGTTAGCGTTGGAGCGATGGTTATCGGCCGATTTGTCGGACTAGGATCCACCGCTACAACCTGTTTTGCTAAAGTATTCGTGGGCAAAACAAGCGCAATTGGCTCTAATTGGTCAAGTTCAGTGGCACAAGCTGCCAATAATCCAATCGAAAATAAGAGAATAAGCAAGGACAGTTTCGTGTGCATACAAAAAGCGTAGCAACCCCTGCCCCGTGTGCGTATTCATTGCGCTATCGACTAATGTGTTTCATTCACCAAGTCCAACCTGTTGTCTCTAACGTTCAAATGCGGCTCGAATCTCTGCCATACGAGTCTGATTGACATTCAAATCACTGTAACCGCTGCGGGATGCCGAACGAAAGTGAATTTGTTTGTTCTCGTCATCAAACAGGAACTCAACGTCATCGACAAAGCGCAGTAAACGGGAGCGGAAAGCGAAATGGAGGTAGTCGCCATCATCTGTTATTAACTGCGTCCCAGGCATCGCATTGACTACTGCGATCAAGTCTGCTTTGGCCTCAACTATGCCCCCGCTATATTGTAAAGGTGCTTCCTTTGGATAAGCCCCCGCTTCATAAGTCGTAATGTTGTTCGGTTCGGCCGCAAATGCAGGCGATAGACGTCCGTCTTGGATGCCAACGTAGTTTGGGGTTTTCGACATAAAGTTGCTTGCAAGGAGGAACAAGTACCCCAGCAATGCTAAAGTCGCAAAAATCAAGATAAGTCTTCGTATCCATTTGAATAAACGCATACTTGAAATGCTAGCGAAGCGAAATCGAGGCTGCAAGCAACTCTGATAGAGTGCTTACGTGTCGTTGGGGCTTTTTTCGGCCGAATCCACACATCCCCCATGCATCATTCAAAATCCCCGCAGCAAAACTAGCCAACAACACATGCACTACTTAGACAACTGGCAATTAAACGTGGCATCTAGTTCAGCCCCCAGATAGCCCTGCTGACACTCTTATTCTTTCTCTCAAGAGTTTCAAGCACAACGCCTGAATACCCTAGAACGTCGCTTTGCCCAACATGTTAGCTTCAAAAACAATGGTCGTATCGCAATCCTGTTTGGCCTGCTTCAGCCTCAAACGTTGCCTCGCTACGCAATTACAGTAAATGCTATTCGTATCTCCTGCGCATTTTTAATGTACACGCGTCTATAAATACACATCCCCCGTCACCATCACCTTTCTTATATGTCAACGGCCATCTCTATAGAACACGCAGGAAAACGAATTTCAACCAATTTTGAAATTGGGGGTTGACACCGTTTGTCAACTTTGTTATGGTTTTTCACGTCGATTTCTTACGACAAATTTAGGAAAGTAATCATGTCACTAAACATAAATCTCTCAACACAACCACATAGCGAACTCAGTCGCTGGTATGCGAGCAAATGTGAATTTATTGGTATGGATTTACGCAAACTCAACGCCCCGCCCAACTCTGGATAGCAGTCTATTTCTGCAAACTTTTTAACCAGACGCGGGCATTTGCTCGCGTTTTTTGTTTTTATAGCTGGTTTATCTGCTCGAAAGACCGACCAGAAAAGCAGCGCATCAATCGTTAATCTACAAATTCTTGAACGGAGTTAAGCCGTGACTTTATTTAGAAGCCTAGCCACAAAACATCTCTATTTGATTACGGGAATTCGGCCGAATCTGGTCATAACGGAACCATCTGTGATGCAGGGTCGCCAACTCGATTGTGTCTGGAATTCGGCCGAACCCCTTCATTTGCCTAAAGGTGATAGCATTGTCTAAGTAAGTTAGACAGCGCTACATTTCGCGAAATAAAACGCGAGTCACCGAAAGGCGGCTCGCGTTTTTTGTTTATGACACAAACACAGAAGTTATCAATGAACTCATCACGGTAATTGTGGTCACTAGTACGAACAACACGTTAGCGAACTTTCTACTAACACAACAACCGTTGATTACACAGAACTTTAACAATTAAATAACTGCCCAAATTTTAATTAATGAGCTTGTGGCCTAACGGTAAGGCATCTGACTTCCACTCAGTGCATATGGGTTCGACTCCCATCTGGCTCTTAAGTAGATCACAATATATTTGGTCTTGTGGGGGAGCGGAGTCCCCGCTGGTTTGTCAAACCAGAGATCGCGAGTTCGAATCTCGTCAGGACCGCACGGGCGTATTTACGGTGCGCCAACGTTTTCATGCAGCTTTTTGGAGTGTAACTCAAAGGTAGAGTGTCCGACTGTTAATCGGAAAGTTGTGGGTTCGAGTCCCACCACTTCAGCTAACTGATACGTCAGTTAACTTAGGGATGTAGCTCAATTGGTAGAGCACTAAACCCCGATGTCATTACTTTATCCATTCGTGGGTCGTCCGACATCGGTTACCACTTTTTAATGGAGAGGTTGCTGGTTCAAGTCCAGCCATCCCTGCTCAACTGGGGCACTCGTCTAATGGGAAGACGCTGGATTTGCAATTCAGAAACACAGGTTCGATTCCTGTGTGCTCCATAAATACAAAGGTACGTAGCTCAATTGGCAGAGTAGTGGTCTCCAAAACCATTGGTTGCAGGTTCAAATCCTGCCGTGCCTGTAAAAATAATTGTTTGGTATATCGGGGTGAAAACCTCAGAGGTTTATTGATTACTTGACGTACCAACAACAGGGTGTGGTGTAACGGGAACATACGGCCCTTGGACGGCCGAGTCGGAGGTTCAACTCCTTCTACCCTGATATGAATAGGCGGTGATTGTCTATTCACAACTTTCAGATCTGATTTACGGCTGAGTACGAGCAAAAACTCATCGTGAATCTTGCTGCTGATGTGGCCAAACGGTAAGGCACCTGTTTTGTAAACAGGCGATTGCAGGTTCGATTCCTGTCGTCAGCTTAAATAGACGATGTCCAAACTACTTAGACGCGTAACTCAACTGGATAGAGTGCCTTTCTTACACAAAGGAAGTTGTAGGTTCGAGTCCTACCGTGTCTATCAAAAGATTATTTCAGGAAGGATGGCAGAATTGGTGAATGCGCCTGATTGCTAATCAGGAGAGGTTAAAACAATCTCGTGTGGGTTCGAGTCCCGCTCCTTCCGTCTTTTATTGTGAGGTAGCCTAATGGCAGGGCAATGGTCTCATAAACCATGTGTGTGAGTTCGACTCTCGCCCTCGCAACCTATTTATTACGTCGACGTAGCCCAATTGGCAGAGGCAACTGACTTAAAATCAGTTCAGTAAAGGTTCGAGTCCTTTCGTCGATACTCTGGTTCGTCTGAACCAGCAACTTGCCGATGTAGCCCAACAGGCAGAGGCGGCCGGCTTAGACCCGGTATGTTGGGGGTTCGACTCCCTCCATCGGTACAAAGTGGAAACAACGCATTCATTATCAACAGGACGATTCCCTCAAATCTTCCCTCTTCCTTTCCCGTATCACGCAAGCGCGTGCCTTGTTGATAGCTGATGTTCCTGCATTTTGCAGTCCGCTTCTTTTATCTCTGTAGCTCAATGGAAAGAGCACCTGAATACGAATCAGAAGGTTGCAGGTTCGACCCCTGCTGGAGGTACTTATTTGAGTGAAGCGTGCTCAGGTTCAAAACCTATGCACCCACTTCATAATTTGGCTCTATAGTCTAATTGGTCAGGACGCGGGACTTTCAATCCCGAAGTGCGGGTTCGATCCCCGTTAGAGTTACTCAATACCGTCATAAATTTGGCTCTATAGTCTAATTGGTCAGGACACAGGATTCTCAATCCTGGAGTACGGGTTCGACCCCCGTTAGAGTCACCTAACTATAAATTTGGTTAATGCTGTCATAGCTCAACGGAAGAGCATGGGTCTTTTAAACCCGAGGTTGGGGGTTCAAATCCCTCTGGCAGTACACGCTGAGGTAGCTTAACAGGGAGAGCATCTGGTTGAAGCCCAGAACGCGCGGGTTCGAGTCCTGCCCTCAGCACAAATTTGCTTCCGTAGCTCAATGGAAGAGCACGTGCCTTCGAAGCACGGTGTTGCAGGTTCGAGTCCTGTCGGGAGTTCTAAGCAAATTATAGATTCAAACTTATTGCTCAAACTGGGGAAACAAGCCGATAGGTGACGGCATCCGTCTTGAAAACGGTCGAGGTTTACGCCCTTGGGGGTTCGACTCCCTCTTTCCCCGCCAATCTAGTTTATTTTGGGAAGTCGTCTAAAGGCAGGACACTTGACTTTGAATCAGGTTGTGGGGGTTCGAGTCCTCCCTTCCCAGCAACCACGGTGATTGTAGCTCAACTGGCAGAGCGCCTGAATGTGACTCAGGTCGTTGTGGGTTCAAGTCCCATCAATCACCCCTCAAATCAACCAAAGGTGGATAGCTCGGTTTGGTAGAGCACTCGTCTGATAAGCGAGCGGTCATCGGTTCAAATCCGATTCCACCTATAAATAAAATTTCGAGCCGAAGGCATTGCTTATCTAACGATTCTAAGGTATCTATGTTCGTTTCGGCGATCAATGGAGAGGGTGTGTACAAGCCAGATAATGTGCAGCCCGTGTCGATGGCGTAGCTTGCTGCGCACAGACAATTGTCACGGCGATTCCGTAACTTGCTCGAATTAACTATTTCTAATCTATTTTAGTGGGCCGAATTATTTGGATTAACTCCACCATACAAGGTCGCTCGGCAGACAACATGTAGCATGTTGTCTGTTAGCTGCTCCAGATATCCCCTTGCCCACTATTTCCAATCAATCCAACAGCCATCAACTTGATGGCAGCGTTATTATGGAGGTGTGTCATGTCTCTTGTACGTCTAGTCACACAACAATCTAACCGTACCCCGCAATCACAAAAACTGCGGGGAAAGTCACAGGTGCGTAACAGTGCAGGTGGGTTCTCATTCAAGATCAGCGATTGGGAGCGTCTTAACCGCTTCCTTGTATTGGGTAGTGAAGGTGGAAGCTACTACACCACCCCTCAAAAGTTAACCAAGGATAACACCAAAGCGGTGCTTCGCTGTATCGAGTTGGATGGAGAGCGGGTTATACGCCAAGTTGTCAAAATAAGTACTGCGGGACGTGCTCCTAAGAACGATCCAGCACTGTTTGTACTGGCGCTGTGTGCTAGCGCAGAGGACGCGGCCGTGCGGTGTGCCGCTCTCGAAGTGCTGCCAAACGTTGCTCGAATTGGAACACATTTATTTCACTTTATGGCATTCGTTGAGCAGTTTCGTGGATGGGGTCGTGGGCTACGTCGCGCCATCGGCAACTGGTATAACGACATGGACGCAGGACGTCTAGCATACCAAGCAATCAAATATCAACAACGTGACGGCTGGAGCCATCGTGATGCACTACGGCTAGCGCACCCACAAGCCGCAACTGTACAGCATAATGCAATTTATCACTGGATTACACAAGGTTGGCCCGATGTAGGTGACGCACCACACGAGGACCCATCGCTCGTCAAAATCTGGGCGTTTGAGCGTGCAAAGCGTGCTGAAGATGTCGCAGAGATTGTGGCGCTAATCACCGAATATCGACTGCCTTGGGAAGCAGTGCCAACCCAGTTCCTGCGTGAGGCGCAAGTTTGGGAGGCCTTACTGCCAACGATGCCGATGACGGCGATGATTCGCAACTTGGCTCGCATGACCAATCTCGGCGTCTTGAAAGCGCATAATGACGCGACTGGGAAAGTGATAGCTAAGCTTCGGGATGCGAATCGGCTTCGCAAAGCGCGTCTGCACCCGATTCAAGTGCTGGCGGCTCTGACAACATACAGTGCAGGACGGGGCGCACGCGGAAAATTAACGTGGGTTCCAATCCCGCAGATTATCGACGCGCTCGATGCCGCATTTTATAAATCATTTGGCAATGTTAAAGCAACAGGTAAACGATTTGTTTTGGGGCTAGATGTTTCTGGGTCTATGGGAGCGTATATGCTGTCGGGCGTTCCAGGGCTGAGCGCCCGTATAGGTTCGGCCGCGATGGCGCTTGTCACCGCCGCAACTGAGCCTACAACCCACATCATGGGATTCCAACACAAGTTTGTCCCGCTCAGCATCTCGCCCCGTCAACGGCTAGATGATGTGGTGAAGTCGATTAGCGGATTGCCTTTCGGCCGAACTGATTGCGCGAAACCAATGCAGTGGGCGCTCGATAACCATATCGAAGCAGACGTTTTTATTGTCTACACAGACAACGAAACATGGTCTGGTGCAGAACACCCAGTTCAAGCGCTGCAACGATACCGACGCCACATGGGAATTCCTGCAAAGCTGATCGTGGTTGGAATGGCTGCAACCAAGTTTTCAATCGCTGACCAAAATGACGCAGGTATGTTAGATGTTGTGGGATTTGACACGGCCGTGCCAAATCTAATGGCAGACTTTATTCGAGCATAAAGCGTAGAGCGTAGAACGTAAAGTTACAACGCTTTGCGTTTTAGCACTCTACGGAGCAATAAAATGGCAGCTGTTCTTCTATTAAATGCGAGTTTTGAGCCGCTGAGGGTGATCCCGTTTCGGCGGGCTGTTTCACTACTGATGCGGGATCGGGTGGATGCAGTTTCGGCCGAAACTCACAACCTTCCGACCGCCAGCACAATCGTTGAAATTCCGCACGTACTACGGCTCCGAAAGTACGTCAACGTTCCCCGTAGAGGCGTTCGCTGGAGCAGACGAAATGTCTTTATCCGCGACAACTGGACCTGCATTTATTGCGGCGTTCAGTTAAACGACTTCCATAAAGGGCGGGTAGTGGCTCGTGATAGCTTCACACTCGACCACATCAAACCCCGCAGCAAGGGTGGGAAAAATACATGGAGCAATACAGCCTGTGCCTGCGCAAGCTGTAATCAGCGAAAAGGCGCACGGCTACCAAACGAAGCGAACATGAAGCTTCTTTGGGAACCAAAACGACCCCGTGTAGATTACCTTGTTGCATCGGGTGATGTTCCTGAGGCGTGGAAACTCTATCTAACTATCGGGAAAGCTAATAAGTAGGGCCGTTTCAAGCATTGGCTTAACTAAACGTGCGTGAGGATGATCGTCCTCACGCACGTTCGCGTATACCCTAACGCCGCGTTCGCCGATCAACCTCAGAGGTTTTCGTTCTTAAGTCGATCGCAAAATTCTTCTCTAAAGAAATCAATTTTACTCTCGTGTCGAAAGCAACAGTTTAAGATGATGGCTGTATATTACTAGTGTGAAAAGCATGCTTGGCTAAGACTGGTCTGCAAGCTGTGGCAGCAAACAAATTTTTTTATTCTGGAGTTTTCAGCATGGCGCTATCCCTAACAAAGTCACCATTCGAATATAAGAAGGTGCAACACTTCATTAGCAAATTCGTACGTGGCAATCGCTTTGGAATGCGGAAGGATCGGATTTCTGGCAAAGAGTATCTCGATGTTGGTTGTGAGTACATCGTCCACGACAATTTTATCAATTTAGATTATATGTGGCATCCACGGCTTGATATGTGCTGGGATGTGACAAACAAAATTCCACTACCTGATACATCGCTCAAGGGTATTTACACCGAACATTGCCTAGAACACATTTCTATCTATGAAATGGACGATGTGCTCAAGGATTTTTATCGTCTGCTAAAACCTGGCGGTACAGTACGAATCATCGTACCAAGCGGCACCGTTTACTTTGATGCTTATATCGATCGGCACATGAAAGGGGGCGAAACGCCTTTCCCTTATGAGTTCCAAGATCCTGTTGAAGAAGGATTTTACACGCCGATGATGAGTATGAATCGCATCATGCGCAAGTGGGGCCACCAGTTCATTTACGATTATGAAACGCTTGAACTGATGTTGCGCAAAAACGGCTTCACCAACATCAAACAAGAAACGTATCGCTCAGGCCGTGATCCTGAACTGTTGATGGACACCGACTGGCGTGCCGACGAATCGTTAATCGCAGAAGCCACCAAGCCACTCTAGACGCGGCTTGGTAGTTAGAAACAAAACACGCGGGACAACCAAGCTCCCGCGTGAACAGCTTTGTAGATTTTAGACGGTTTTTAATCAGCGCAATATCGACTTACTAAATTGCGCAGACATGCCCCTTACCGTCTATCGTTGGCAGCTTTGCATCTTTCCACGCCTCCATTCCTCCTGTCACATTGTATAGTTTCGTGTAACCGTAGCGCAGCATCATACTGATTGCAGTGCTAGAGCGTTTGCCTGTTGCGCAGGTCACCGCGACGCTTGCATCTAGCGGAATACCAAGCGTTGGTAGGCTTGACGGGCCTGTGATTTGCGGGGCCATATGGGTAAAAGGGGCCAAGACCGCATTCTCAATATGCCCTTCATCCCATTCATCTTGACTGCGTGAGTCAATCACATGCAGCCCGTTGACGGATAAACGATGGTGCATTGTATGGACATCTATTTGTGGGACCGTTTGAACGAACATGCCTGCTTTCATCCATGCCACTATGCCGCCATCGAGAAACCCTTGTACCTGTGAGTCTAATGCGACAAAGGTCATGTTGTAGATCGCTTTCTGGGCATCGGCCGACCTGTTCCCAACTAAAATAAGTGGGGCATTATCAGGGGTAACCCAGCCCACACGTTGCTCAAACTCGCCGCTGGCTAGCTGGACATTGTACGCGCCTTTGATGTGGCCAGCTCCAAATTCGGCCGAACTGCGCACATCAACCACAACCGCACCTGCATCCATCAGTTCGACAACCTGAGCAGCAGACAGCGCCGCCGCCTTAGGCATCTCCATAGTTAATGGCTTCTTGCCCTGATTGGTCGCAACAATATTCAAAACGTTCGCTGGCTTTAACGGCTGTTCGCCTTGCATATAGCTTGAAAAGCGTTCTTTGTCCTTAATCAACAGCGCGTCATTGTAACGGCGTTCGTATCCAACGGTAGTGACAACCTTGCCACTTGTAACGCGTCCTCAGGTCGATCCCGCAAGATGACCAGGATAAACCTCAACGTGGTCAGGAAGATCGAGAAAACGCGGGATAGAGGTGTTAAACAGCATTTCTGCCCCTTCTGCCCCACCTTGCGCCAAGTCAGGGCGTGCCACATCACCAACCATGACAAAATCGGCCGTTAACATGCACCAAGGCTCTTCGCCACGTGGATAATCATAAACGAGCAGGTTGATTTGCTCGGGTCGATGGCCTGGCACATGTACGACTTCAAGCCCAACGCCACCCATACGAATCATGTCCCCATGTTTGACACGTGTTGCCGCATAGGTTACCTCAATCAGCTCGGGCAAAACTAACTCAGCACCTGTTTCTTGAGCGAGACGACGTGCGCCAGACACATGGTCAGCATGGCTGTGTGAATCTATCACATAGCGAACTTTCGATTTCTTCTTCTTGACCATGTCAAGATAGGGCTGAATATCCCACAACGGATCAAAGACCGCGCATTCACCTGTTTGTTGACAGCCGACTAAGTAAGCGGCGCAACCTGTTTCTTCGCGCACAATTGTTTCAAACCACATTGATAGCCTCTCCATTCGTATCGTAAATTGTTCTTAGCAACATCCATAAATAGATGCATGGCGATAAGATACCAAACTGCGAATTGGTTCAATTACTTTCTGTAGACCCTTACCACATCATTACACACAATCGTCAACGGCTCGCGTATACTTACAGACGATGAGCAAAGGTAAACTTCTAATTATTGAAGATGATAAGACAATTCAAGATGTTGTAAGGGATTATCTGACGGCCGCAGGTTATAAAGTGGCCTGTGCAAGCGATGGATTGGAGGGATTCCAGGTATTCCATGCGTTTCAACCTGAGCTGATTATTCTCGATATTAATCTGCCGAGTATGAGCGGGTTGGAGATCACGACACAGGTGCGCCGTTCCTCAGATGTATACATCATTATGCTCACGGCGCGGGGTGAGGAGAGCGATCAAATCAAAGGGTTACAGCTTGGCGCAGATGATTATGTCACCAAGCCATTTAGCCCTCGAACGCTTGTTGCGCGGGTCGATGCCGTGCTGCGGAGGCGGCGAGAGGCTCGTTTGAAGCAGACCCAATTTCTATTTGAGCATATAACTATTAGTGTTGATGCGCGAGAAGTGCGAGCCGCGTCTCAGACGCTTGAGTTGACGTTCACCGAATTTAATCTGCTTGTCGAGTTTGCACGTCATGCTGGGCAGGTATTAAATCGGCAGCAGCTACTCGACCGCGTGTGGAGCGCCGACTATGCGGGCAACGATCGCGTTGTTGACGTCTATGTAGGGCAAGTGCGCCGCAAACTAGAGGACGCAACTGGAAAATTGCTCATCACAACAATGCGTGGCGCTGGTTACAAATTTATCGACCAAAAACTATAACCTCACGTTGCCGCTACGTTCGGGACAGTTATCTATTAATTTGATGCAGTGTACTGATCAACTTTTCAATTGGCGGTCGGTCGGTCGGGTCTTTACTTGGGTAGGCAAAACGGACAATGCCGTTGCGATCAACGATGAAATTACCGCCAAGCTGACTCGTATCCCCGCGATTCCCTTGCAGCTTCTCACCACGCGCCAATGCCTTTGCATAATACCAGAGGTTTTTAGGCCCCCACGCCGCACTCGCTGAACTTGTTAAACCATATTTTTCGTATGATTGTTTGTTCGGATCAAGCCAAACGGGGAAATCTGCACCTGTCACCTGTAGCCAGCCATCAACCCATTGCGGTGTTCCAAATGAAACCGCCACAATATTTGTGTTGAGGGATTTAATTTCGGCCGAAAATGGCACAACCTGCGCCACATGCTCTTGTCAGGGCAGTCAGGCAAGATGGCGCAAAAAGATAATCAACGCATGTCGCCCATCATCCCATGCGTCTGAAAGTTTAACAGACTGCCCTGCACCATCGCTTAGCACCACATCGGGTGCGCGTCGTCCAACCTTTATTTTTGCCATTAATGCTCAACCTCTAGCCCAGCCGCTTCCCACGCAAGAATGCCCCCTTCCATATTATGGACATTGTCATACCCTAGTTCGGTGAGATAGGCATGCACCTGCCCGCTCCGATTACCGCTGCGGCAGGTCAGAATAACTTCCACGTCGGTTGGGATTTCGCTCACGCGGTTTTGAATCTCGCTCATCGGGATCAGTGTAATATCGGGAATATGTCCAGCATCATACTCTGACTGCTCGCGGACATCAATCAAAATCACATCGTCACGGCCTTGCAACGACGCAGCCGTTTGAACGTCGATTGTGTCGGCCAACGTCTTTGGATCTACATTTTTGGCCGTCTCATTATCACTACACGCAATAACGCCGAAGGAGACAACAAACAGTATCAAGGTGAAAATTTTTATCCGCATCGCTATACCTCGTATGTGGTTTCACAGTTACGCTATATTTTTATCAAATTTGGGGGACAAGTGTTGAATTCGGCCGAAGTCCTTACACAAACAACATACTTCAAGCACATCATCCGACAACTCTCAATAAACAAACGGGATCAGCTTGCGGACTTGGGTTTGATATGCAGCATAGGCAGGAAATTTAGCGGCCAGCATGCGTTCTTCGCGGCGCGTTTTGATGTCGAAAAAGGGAAGCAATAGCATAAGCGCAAGGAGCGCAGTCAATTCTGCCTGACTAAAAAGCCCCCAACCTATCCAGCCAATGATGATGCCGCTATAGATTGGGTGACGAACGACGCGGTATGCACCACTGGTTACAAGGGTCGCATTTTCCTTGGGGTGCGGCTCAGCTTGTAGGTTGCGTCCGAGATTAATGGTGCCAAAACTAAGCATTAGCAGACCATACATGATGAGAATGCTGCCGAAAATTCGGCCGAAACCATCCCAAAACGCTCCCCACGCACCCAAAACCGTACCAGGCGCAAAATAGATCGCCGCAAACAGCATAAACTGCACCACGACATAACTTCCGCCTTTGTCAATCCACCATCCGCGTATCGTTTTCATCTGCCGATCTTATCATTAACCAGCGAAAAAACTGACAAAAGCAAACGAGATTCTTGCCTATTCAGCAACACACTACCCTTCAAATAGCTTGTCGCCCTTATGCAGACGTTGAGCGATTGCAAACGTTTGGCCCTGTGAACGCACGGTTGGAGAATGTGCAGCTAAGTAGCGCGTACAGGCGATTAGGACGTGTCCACCTTCGGGCGTTCCTTCAAGATAGCGGGACAGTTTCATTGCGGCTTCAACCGACTGGATTGTGTGGAAATCGCGATCCTCGCGCAACAGCAGTTTGCCGAGAGTGGCGAGAAGTTCGGCCGAATCAACACCATCCGCCAACGCATTCGTCACAACCTGTGCAGATTGATTAACTTGTTGCTGCTGATTGAGCCGCGCCGACAAAGCGGCTTCTAAATTAGGTGCGTGTCCATTGGCTGACGGTAATTTCGCGGCAGGAATATTGAGGAAGCGGTCAAGGTAGATGCTCATTGCGGCATCAAAGATACCACGGACAAGATCGATGCCGAGGGTTGGTTCGGCCGAATTCGTGCGCCGCAACCCCTCATGAACCGCATTTGCAAAAGTAAACGTGTGCAGTGCTGTGTCCCAATCTGGGAATTCATTGCTTGTGTGGAATCTCGCAATACGCATCACTGCCGCATACGCAACTTCACGCGCCAAACGGGTCGGCGCAACACCTGAACGCAACACGGCGAGCAATGTTGCGATCGTTGCCGCAGGGTCATCCTTCAGCAATGTTTCTGTCAGGTCGGCAGGCAGCGTGCCGTCTTTCCCCGCCCC
>JBMZDF010000085.1:0-16335 GCA_049614105.1 Promineifilaceae bacterium (SeqCode) | reverse complement strand
TTCTAGCTCAGCTACAAAAACGGTGGGGTTAAATACCAATAAAGCCCTCTGAAAGTGACCCTTCATCCCTTTTCCGAAGCGGACTCAAGCTCTATTGTAGGGTTCAAGATCGCAGCGTTAGGTAGAAAATTTAGAATGCAATTGCCCTGGCACTTGCTTTAGTCGCTAGAGCCTTCTAGAATAATCGTAATGACCCTCTTACAAATAGAAGTTGCCTCTAGTGATATTTTGCGAGCTGTTGACCAACTTGATTTTAATGAGTTTGAAACATTGTTTAAGCATATTGTTGCCCAACGCACGCGCCGCATTGCGCCAACCGTTAGTGCAAATGAGGCGAACCTACTCCAAACCATTTATCAGTCAAAGTTGAATACTGTTGACCAGACACGACATGAACAGCTTGTCGTTAAAATGGAAGGATCCACGATCACCACACCTGAGTTAAGCGAGTTAGCTCAACTGAGCAATCGTTCAGAACAGCTAAATACTAAACGACTAGCTGCGGTGGTAAAATTATCGGCCCTTCAAGGGAAGTCATTTGACCAAATAATGCAAGAACTAGGGTTACTCAATCAAGATGTCGTTAGTACGCTCGAAAGCTGAAACGCGCCGACTTGTGCAGGCACGTGCTCGCGGTTGTTGTGAGTATTGTTATAGTCAAGCCGCATTTTCCCCTAGTTCATTTGCCATCGAACACATTTACCCGCAGTCCTTAGGCGGTGATTTGTCTCTTGACAATCTTGCGTTTGCCTGTTCAGGATGCAACAGTGCAAAATATAACAAAACAAAAGGGAGCGATCCGCTTACTGGCCGTGTCGTTCCATTTTATCATCCACGTCGCGATAAGTGGGGCGAGCATTTTTCGTGGGATGAAGCAGGAATACACATTATCGGCACATCATCAACAGGGCGTCTAACCATAGAAACGCTCAGACTAAATCGTCAAAACGTTCTTAACTTGCGTGAGATCTTGGTTGGGGTTGGCAAACACCCGCCAGTACCAGTAGATGATTAGGTTCGGCCGAATAAAACACAAACTCAACCAGATCCGTCTCCCAGTCAGTAGGCGGATCTCACCTATTTTCACTATCGGCCGATAACCCACTTCGGCCGCCCCGCAAACTCACTCCACAATCCGTAAGCAAAAAAGCCAGAATCAAATAGTACTGTACTCCTACAGTAGTTATTGAATTGCCTACCGAATGGCAGCTATCTTAAATACGTCGCGGGACAAACGAGGAGGCTCGGTTTTGTCCGATGGCTGTGTTGAGCAGTCCGCTGAAACTCGTGCCAAGCCTGATCTCAATCTAGCTGGCTCATAAATCGTGATATAAGGAGATACGCTATGAAGGTTCGCTTTGTGATCCCTTTGCTTGCTTTGCTGGGGATTGTATTACTTGGAATTGGTTCGGCCGAAGCCGCCATCGAACAAATAGAGTTAGTCGGCGCACTCGAAGAAACAGCCTCTCACGCTGTTTTACGCGGTGACTATCTGTACATGGTGCAGGAAAGTGACCAACTCGTCATTGTCGATGTGGCAGACAGCACAAACCCTATCGTTGTGAGCAGAACAGATTTCACGCCTTACGGCGGCTTAACGAGCGTCGATGTGCAAGACAATTTGCTAGTCGGCATCGCGTTTCAGGCGATTCATATCGTTGACATAACGGATAAAGCCGCACCCAACCTGATCAAAACACATAACGATGACAACATCAGTTCAACCATTGCGCTGAACTACCCCTATGTTTACTATGGCGGTCAAACCGTTTACACCCCAAGTCGGGGACAAGCGTTCGGCCTACGCAGCATCGACATCACAGATACTGATAACATCGTTTCGCTAGGCTTCATCGAAGCGCCCATGGTAAGCCGCCGCGTCATTCGTCCACCCCGTATCTACTATGTGCCAGCAACCGTTACCGAGTTGACGTTCGTAGGAGATCAACTTTTTGCTGTTCTGCATTTCCCATCGAGCCAAGTATCAAGCCCTTTCGTCGCAATAGAACGGATTGACACAAGTGACCCTCAAAATTTGAGTTGGGAGAAAATAGCCAACGGGCTGGGACTCGCGGTTGACGAAGGCATTCTCTACTCAGTTGATTTCCCGTCCTATAAAGTATTCGGCCCACCCCAAAACGCACAGCCTCCTACCATGAGCGCATACGATGTTGTGAATGATGCACAAGTGGGTGGGTTTGCTGACTGCACACAGAGTACATCGAACTGCTATTTTTCTAGGTTGATAAGTTGGCGATTCACAGGTGTGACGGTGCAAAATGAGAAAGCGTACATCACAACTGGTGACTTGCTGCGAATATACGACATCTCAGAAAGCAATTTCCAGGTTGTAAGCACCTATGATCATCGCATTTTAGATACTCGCGACTTCGCCGCAGATACTCTTTTGAGCAACGACACACATCTTTACAGTTACGACAAAGACGAAACACTCAAAATTTGGCGTCATGTCCCTGAGGGTGATGTTTTGTCAATGCGTACGTCATATGTGCCTTCGCGTCGGGTTGTACCGCCCAGCGGCGGGCACGTCGCTTTTGATGTTGTGGTTCAAAACGACAGTACACTGTCTCTGTGGCAAAATCCTTTTCGGGTGACGCGCTATTCGGCCGATACCGTCGGCGAAATTGCCCCAAATGCCCAATACTGGACAACAACCTGCTGGTGGTGGCTACCCGAACTGTGGCCAGCAAACAGCGCAGCATGTAACCATTCAACCGTTGCGCCAAGCAACGCGGTTGGAAATCAGTATGCCAGCACTGTCACCGTCGAGGCAACCGCAACAGACGGACAGACGCTTGTCGAATCATCAACAGCGGCCGTACTGTACCGTGAAGGGCCTGGGGTTGGCAATGCAGACTACTGGGAAAACGGTCTGGGTAGACCCTCCGTATTGGGATCTATTTACAGACGCCCGCTCGACCTAGATGGTGACGGTTCAAGGGATGCGTATGGCTATTTGATTGGTGACACAAATCTCAACGGGAAGTGTGATCACTATGAAGTTTGGTGGACCGCCGCATGTATCCCAATCACGACGTTAGACGATCTCAATTTACTTGATGATATAGAGTCCTCTGATGAACGCTATACGATGATGCGTGCATTGATAGCCGCGTGGATGAATATCGAAAGCCACAATGACTACTTGTGCGCTCAAGCTGACACAGCCGTTAATCTTGCGCTATTGTGGTTGCATCGCAACGCGCCCGATGGCAAACCCAATCTAGGTGGCGACCCCATATCTGGAGCAGAATGGGATGCCGTGAGTTGGAATGCTGACTGGCTCAACTGGTACAGCGAGACAGGCGGACAAAATTGCGCGATTGATCAAGACACAGGCAGCCGCAATGAAGGACGTGGCGCAAGTGATTTTGAGCCGCCAGCCCCGGCCGACTTTGATGTCACCCCCACCACATTGGCAGCTATCAATCAGGCGCTCTCTGAAAATACCGCCCTCAACAGCGCCGCAAATAGTCTATATGTTGAAACGATCACGCTTATCCTGAGCCGCGCAAACGTGCCAACCGACTATTTAACACGTCTTGAAAGCACGTTTAATCAATTGGTTGGGACCGTCGATGCCGCTGCCGCAAGTGAGCTTCAAGCACTCTGGGAGCAAATCAACCCGCAACAGTACGCGAACCAATCAGCCCGTAGTTCTTGGGAACGCATCAACGTTGCCAGCGCACCCACCGCCGTCGCGTTAACATCAAACACGGCCGCTCCCACACCGCTCGCCCTTTTACTTACCATGCTTCTCACCCTTGTCGGCACAACCGTTTGGGTCAAGCGTCGTTAATTAGATCTCTGGATGGTGAACGTTGCAATGTTCACCATCCTGTTTGATTGCAACCCCACTTCTAAAAAGACAGTTCTCAACAACTCGTGCCACGCTTGGTTTCAAACCAACGGGCTAAAAGTCGTAATACAAGGAGATTCATAATGATTAAGAGATACATTTGGATGTTGTTTGCCGTATCAATATTGTTTATAAGTACACGCGGGGTTATGGCCGCACCTGACCCGCTTGAATTCATCAGCTCCATTTCACTTGAAGCAGGACACGGTGAAATACAGGGAGACTATCTATATCTGCTACGCATGGAAGGCTTGGCGATCGTTGATGTGTCAAATCGTGCTGCACCATTTATCGTTGGTACAGTAGACTTCCCAACAAGGCAACGATTTGATTCCACCCTTGGCGAAGTGGCAATTGATGGCGACCAGTTAGTTGCAATTGGGTTTGATGGCATTCACCTGATTGATGTCAGCAATAAGGCCCAACCCGCGATTATAGGCACGTATGTTGTAGACACACGTCCGTCTCACGCAATTGAATTCAAAAATTCGATTGCCTATTTTGATGCGAATTTCAATGCAGACACGACCTTGTCAGGAGAGTATGGTCTGCAAGCGATAGATTTCTCAAATCCATCGGCATCTCAGTTTTTGAGTGGCATCGTGTCTCCAAAGACGATAACAGGCCTCTGTCAATTTAGAGGGTGCAATCAAGGCGCACCTGTTTTCGTTTCAACACGTGCAATTGAATTTCATCAAGGATACCTCTACCACAGTTTGGCGCACTTAGCCGCTTATGGGGAGGTTCAAAAAATTGATATTGGAAATCCAAATGACCTACAAACAATTGCTGACGCGACAATTGTGCGGGCGCTGGATTCAATCGATTTCGATGATAACGTCTTGTATGGTGTTGGAAATAATATTATCAGTGGTTTTGGAAATACAAACCCCTACCTGAGCTTCTACAATGTTTCTACCGTTGATAGTAGCGTCCGGATTAGCGGATATAGCGATTGCACAATTAGCAGCACTGGCTGCGCCCTCAGCAACGGTACTTACGATGATTATGGGACATTGTTTGATTTAGAGGTTGTTAATGATGTTGCCTATACGCTCTCTCCAAGTGATTTGCGCATCTACGATGTGGGCGAGAATGTGCCAACAAATGCGATGATTGAGGTAGATGATCCACGACTTTTGGCAACGTATACAGAGTATATCGGGCAACAAATCTTGCGAGACAACGAATATCTATACATTCTCGGGGATGATGTCAAAATCGTCCGCTATGTCTCAACTGAGGTTGAACCACCCAATGAACTGTCGCTAGGGGTCTCACAAGGTGCATCAAGAGCCACATTGCCGCCGAGTGGAGCGCATGTGGCGTTTGAAGTGATGACGGCCAACACAAGCCCTGCATCACAGTGGATGCATCCGATTCAGGTGAATCGCTATTCGGCCGATACCGTCGGCGAAATCGCCCCCAACCCCCAATCATGGACCACAACCTGCTGGTGGTGGCTGCCCAAATTGTGGACAACAGGCAAATGGAACTGTAACTATTCGACCATTGCCTCAAGCAATGCCGTCGGCAACAGTTACGCAAGCACGGTGCTGGTTGAAGCCTCCACAGAACAAGGCGACGCCTTCAACGAATCGACAACCACCAACATCCCTTATGCGGAAGGCCCAGGCGTTGGCAACGTTGAATACTGGAAAGCACAGCCTGAATTGGTCTATGACGTACTCCCGCAATACATCGATGCAGACGGTGATGGCTCGTTTGAGATGCTGGGGTATATGATTGGTGACACCAACCTGAACGGCAAGTGTGACCATTATGAGGTGTGGTGGACGGTTGGGTGTTTGGCAATTTCGGCCGAAACTGCCAATCAATTCCTTCATGAATCAGATGAAACGGACAATCGCTTAACGATGACCCGCGCCCTTGTCGCCGCATGGCTCAACATCCGCAGCAACAACGACTACATTTGCGCCCAAGCTGATACGGCGGTTAACCTCGCCCTGATCTGGCTGCAACAAAACGCCCCAGACGGCAATCCATATCTTGGCGGCGCACCTGCAACAGGCGCGGCGTGGGAACCCGTAAGCTGGAATGCTGATTGGCTCACTTGGTACAGCGAAACAGGGGGTCAGAGTTGCGCGATTGATATTGATACAGGGAGCCGCAACAGCAGGCTAAGCGCGGCCGATTTTGAGCCACCCAGTTCGGCCGACCTCAACATCACACCAGCGACGATGGCTGCTGTTAACCGCGCTTTGTCAGTGGATAGCAACCTCAACTCAACCGCTAACGCGCTCTACGCCGAAACGATGGCGCTTATCCTGCGTCGTGATACTGTCTCGGCCGATTACCTAACCCGTCTGGAAAGCACGTTTAATGAGTTGGTTGCGGGCGTCGATGCCACCACCGCCAGCGAGCTTCAAACGCTCTGGGCGCAACTCAACCTGCAACAGTATGCGAACCAATCAGCCCGTAGCAGTTGGGAGCAAGTCAACGCCCCTGGCGCAACAACGGCGGTCACGCTGTCATCCAACACAACGACAGCAACCCCCGCGTTGTTGCTCACCGTCACACTCGTCACGCTAATGAGTCTGACAATGTGGGTCAAACGTCGCTAAGACATCCTGATCTAAGCAAACGTTAGCCACCTACAACAAAACGCCATCTTCAAAATTTGAAGATGGCGTTTTTGATCGTTTTAAGCGGATGCGGTATCGAAAGACAGTCTATGCGGGAAACAGGTCATATTCGTGAAACCCTTCAGGAACAGGCGGGTATTCACGGATAAAGCTATTTTTGGCAAAGAAACGCTTGCGTACAAATTTTGGAATCACGCGGAACGGGCCACCGCTGCCACCACCCTGACTGGCGTGCATCGAGCTTGCTGCGACCTGTGCATCCCAATATTTGCGATAGTCTATCGTTGCGTGCAGCATTGACTTGTCAACGCCAAGACGTGTCATGTCAATATCTTTGTTGCGCCCTTGAGCCGTCGGATCGCCACCGCGCAAACGGATAACGCGCGTGTAGACTTTCACCCAGTTATTCGAGAACGCCGCAAAGTAAAGACGTGCTGGCTGGAAGGGATCGCCTGCGTCGGGGTAAGCCTCTGCATCATTTACCACAGCAAACGCCTTGGTTGTAATCTCCCAACAGCGAATATGGTCGGGGTGAAAATAGCCGCCCGTTTCATCATGCGTGACAACCACATCTGGTTTTAACTCGCGCATCAGCTTCACAAGACTGCCCACCGCCGCATCAGTATCCACATTGATAAACGCCTCAGGGTGTTTGTTGGCAGGATCGTTGATATAGCCACTGTCACGAAAGTTGAGTTTGTGCAGTGTGCCGCCAAGAATGGCGATCGCTTGATCCAATTCGGCCGCACGAACAGCCACCAAATTGTCCCGCGTTGCATCATGCCCTTCGGCAACCGTGCCAACCGCGCCATCTGTCGCGATGCAAATGTGAACATCGACCCCTTCGGCCGAATATTTAGCCAACGTGCCGCCCATCCCAAACGATTCGTCATCAGGGTGAGCCAAAATAGTTAAAAGTGTTTTACTCATATGTGATGAGTGAAAAGTATGGTCACTTTCCACTTGCTCTCAAAGCAACCGCCTGCCCAATCGCAAGCGTATCGGTGTGCGAAATACTAATCGACCAATTGTGCAAAGCTTGTTCGTTAGCGATCTGTTGCGCCTTGCCGTGCAGGTGCAAAATCGGTTTGCCACGCTCGTTGTTGATCACCTCAATGTCAACCCAGCGCATATCGCCGATTCCTGTGCCAAGCGCCTTGGAAACCGCTTCTTTGACGGCAAACCGAGCGGCCAATTGATGCACGCGCCCTTCGCAATAGGCTTGCTCTTGCGCTGTAAAAATACGGTCGAGGAAACGCTGCCCTTGACGGGCGATTGTGCGCTCGATTCGGCCGATTTCAACCAAATCAATGCCCGATGTAATCACAACCAACGTGTCCAATGCACAACGCAATCTTTACGCATCACGCTTTATGGGCCAGCAACCGACACAACAACCTGATCGGCGCTGAAATGTTTCTGCGCGGCGGCTTGAATACGTTCGCGGGTGACTGCGTTGACCATTTCGTTATAGTTCAGCAAATAGTCAAGCCCCAGCCCGTACAGCTCCATATTGAACAGCGTGCCAGCGATGCCAACGTTGCTTTCAAGCGTCATCGGCACGGAACCTGTCAGGTATGCTTGCGTGTCGGCTAGTTCTTCGGCCGAAACCAACTCATTCTGCATCCGTCGAATTTCGTCCTGACTGCTCACCAGCGCCTGCTCAACTTTATCAGGCGAGACACCCGTGCTGACATACCAAGGACTCGGCCCTAGACCGCCGCTAATCACGCTGCGGGCATAATATGCCAACCCCTGTTTCACGCGCACGTTTGCACCCAAACGCCCCATCATGCCAAATATGCCCAAAATGTTATTCGCCAGTCGCGCATCCATATAATCTGGTTCGCTGCGACGCGGCCCCGGCAGACCAAACACCAAATCGGCCTGCGTCTTGTCCGCCAGCGCATGATGCACGCGCACCGTTTCAGCAGGTCGCGCCATGTCTGGAATGCCAGCGGGACGTTGATAGGTTGGATTTTCCCAATCGCCCAGCGCCGCCTCTAGCTTTGCAATCGCCACGTCAGGCTTGACATTTCCAACCAACACGACAATCGCATCGTTGGGCGCGTAGTTTGCAGATGCAAACTCGGCCAAATTATCACGATGAATCGCTTGGGCGCTGTCAAGATAACCTGTCACGCTTTGCCCATAAGGATGATTGTTGAACAGTGTTTTGCGGAAGTTAAGCTGTGCCATGCTACCCGTATCGTTTTGGCGCATGTACAGGCGCGTCATCTTTTCGGCACGCACTTTTTCGATTTCGGCTTCGGGGAAGATCGGATTGCGCAAGCAGTCAACCGCGATATCTAGTACGAGGTCGAGGTCTTCGGTGAGGGAATCGGCCGAAAATTCTGTCGTCTGATAACCACTCGCAAACCCAACCGTCGCGCCAACCGCCTCAAGTTCCGCATAAATCTGCTCGAAACTACGATTTGCCGTGCCGCGCATCAGGCTCGATGCCGTCATGCTGGCTAAACCCGCTTTGGCCCGCGTTTCACCCGCTGCACCAGCCCAAACGCTGCCTTCAAGCATCACCGTTTTTGAGTGCGGGTTTTCATACAACAGGACAATAATGCCGTTTGACATCACGTGCCGCACGATATTCTTTGAATTTGGATAACTTGGTTGACTCATAATAATTTTGCCTAACATCAAAGGCATCTTCAACTGTTTTGTAGCCAACAACTAGCTACTATTTTAGCTTGCCAGCTTTTTCTAAGCGGGCATATACAGCTTCTACAATTTTAGGATCATCTGAAGGAAACAGGCGAGAGGGATCGTCATTAGACCAATGATCACTATCGTCCCCATCAGCTAGGTGAATTTCTAACCCATTGATAGGATCATTATCAAAAAAGTCGGGCACATACATGATAGGGCCATCCACCCTCATTGGAGACATCATAGACATCGCTTGCCCCGTCAAGATCGTCATATCGCCCAAAGTCAAGGTGAAATGACCCCCAAAACGAAGATCGCTATCTTTATACGAAGACATCAATACCTCACTTAATAGAAACGTCTGTTCTTCCCAATCGTAGTGAATAATGTGGTCTTCAGTCACAACCAAGTCACTGTTGCTTAACGCAAACGTTGGGTCAGCTCTAAGCGTTTCACTACTAATTAGATAGATGGTGAGCGGTTCGCTGGGCAACTGCGGTTCGCTGCACCCCATCAGAACGATGAAGCTGCAAATTAAGAGGAGGTTTCGGCCGAATGACATCCCAACACGCTGACTATCCACTTGTTTTCTCCACATAAATTGCGTCCTTGGCCTGTACAGCGGCCGCAAATGTTTTCAACTGACCATCTGTGCCGATGATAACGAGCGTGTCGTCAAAGGTCAGCGGCTTGTCGGGATCAGGATTCAGCCGCACTTGGGGGGCCACATGCCCCTCAGCATCATACCGCTCAATGACGCCTATCACGCTAATGTCAAACCGTTGTCGCAAATTAAGTTCGATCAGCGTTTTGCCAACCCAAGGTGCAGGAATCCCAATGCGGCGCGTGCTGTAGCCGGGCAGAATTTCGCGCCCTTCATACACTTCACGCTGCGTGCGGTAAATTGTGTTGCGATGTGCAAAGATAAACGAAACGACGAGGACAACGAGCGCGGGCAGCATATAGTCTGCGCCAAATAGCTCAACGGGGAGCAAAATCGCGGCAAGCGGCACGTTGACAATCGAGACGAGGCTAGCGGTGATGGCGGGGATGATGAGCGTTTGGGCGGGGATGCCTGTTATTTCGGCCGAAACACTCGCCACCATTGCACCAAAAAATATCGACGGCACAAGCAGTCCGGCCGAACCACCGCTACCCACCGTTGCCAACGTCGCAATCATTTTGGCAAACAGCGCAATCACAGCAACCCACAATGCCATATTGCCCGCCAACGCCGAATCAATCGCCCCTTCGCCAGCACCCAGCACCAGCCCAAGCCGATGCTCCATCGCGCTTTCAGGCGCAATGCCAAACTCGACCAGCACAGGAATCAAATAAAATACGACAATCGCCACGCAGCCCGTAAATGCTGCGCCAAGCAGATGTCGTCGCCACACGTTTGGCTGTAGATGGTGGAAACCATGCTCAAAGCTTTTCCGCAAATTACTAAAGTAGACGCTCACAACGGCGATCACCAAAGACATGACGGCAACAGCGGCAAAATAATCAAAGTTGGCGGCTGGCTTGATCCGCTCCTCAACGTGGAACAGCGCCGTTGCGCCGCCTGTAAACAGATCGGAGAGCAAAAAGGCGATGAGGGAGGAAATGAGCGCATAGACAAGTTTTTCAACCACGGGACGCCGCCGATACATCACCTCAATTGCGAAAAAGGCGGCGGCAAAGGGTGCGCCAAACAGGACGGATACGGCGGCAGCGATGCCGCACAGTTGGGCCGTTTGCAGGTCGTCAGTTGTTGACTGCTTCCACCAATCCCAAAATCGGCCGAACCAACCCGTCCGCCGTTCAACCACCTCACGCGGCTTAAACAGCCCAGCCGCCGTACTTTCACCAATCAGCGTCACGCTTGCTTCCAGACCGCCCGATCCGCCGCTTGCCAGCGTAATCAGCGTCGCGACCCACTTTCGGAACGCCAAATCCCAAGTCGGCCGCTCCCAACGCGCCTCAACCCCTTGACTGCCCAACAACGATTGCTCAAACGTTGGCTCTGACGAAAAGTAGAGCGAAATCGCCCGCTCCAGCCCGTCCCCTTCCATGTCGAGCAGTTCATGAACATGTCCATCTGCCTCACGATAATAGATGGTCGATGAACGCCAACTCACAATCAATGCCACCAGCAGCGCACCAATTAGCAAAGGGATAAACAACACAAATGGCGTCGAAGAATGTTCGACCCAATGCATAATCGCGTGTGCAGCCTCATGCACCGCCGTTTTCAAACTAAAAACGACCGCCCACACCACAACCCCGATCACAATCGCCTGAAATACAAGCCGCCGCTCATGTTTATCAAACTGATCGGGCAGTTCAGCCACAACACCAAGGTATTTTAATGTGTCACGTAAAGAATCTAGAATCGATCTCATTAACAGTTACTCTACATTGCGGCGTTTCAACTCTACAAGCTCATTTTGCAAAAAACTAATTTGGGATGTCTGTTGCTCAAGCAGTTTTTTGATCTCAGAGTAATGCGCCTCAGATTCACCTATTCGCTTGACTACCTTCATTATCCAATAGCACAAGGCAAGAAATGGGGACGCACAAATTATCATTCCAATAATCAACAAAAGAAACAGTGTTGGGCCACTTAACATAACAGCTCCTTGTATGCTCGTTCCACCGTTCTGCGGTGGAATGTCGCTTTTTCGCTCTGCGGATTCTTCTCCATCAAGAATCGAAACCTTCTACTTAAGCCTCGTTTGAGCTAGATGGTTTGCTAACTTCTGCTTTTAGTTGCTTAATCAACCTATTCTGCTCTTTCAGCAATTCAATTGACTTCCCGTGCTGAAACGTGACTGCTTTCAGTTTTTGAATCAGCCTATTTTGTTCTTTCAATAAACCAATCATGCTCTCATGCTGAGATGCTATTTTATTGAGCTTGGTTGACTGAGAATAAATCCCATTAAGCGTCAGGACAAACCAAATCACGCCAATAATAAACAGTATAAGAGTGATAATATCGAAATAGTACATGGCTATTGTGACCTCCTATGATTTATGGCTTTTGGACTCTAAGCAGGAAACAAGTAGTCATTGACGAAAAATCAACCAGCTTTTCTAACGGGGATGCGCCAACGGCGACGTCTCTACCAGAGACATTAACCCGTAGAGACGCCCCGCTGGGGCGTCTTCACTGATCGAAACTTTCCGTGATCTACTTAGACAGGTAAATAACGGCCAACCGTTCGATTGTCGCGGCGCAAATATTCGGCACGCACACGCTCAATATCTTCCAGCGTGACTTGTTCAAGTTTGTCGACTGCTTTGTTGAACCAATCGTAATCACCCATTACCGTTTCGGCCATGCCCATCATACGGGCCTGCGCGGTGATACTTTCGCCAGCACGGATAAAAGTTACTTTAGTGCGTTTAATCGCCTTGTCAAGCTCTTTTTGGGTCAATGGCTCCGTGCCAAGGCGATCGATTTCAGCATCCATCGCGACCTCAAGATCGTCAATACTCACGCCGGGCCGCGCAACGGCAATCACGTTCAACAAAAATGGATCTTTCGTGGGCGACATGCTGCCCTGTACAGCAACGGCAAGCTCATTAGAAACTAGCGATTCATACAAACGTGAGCTTTTGTTTGTTGTGCCGCCACCAAAGTTGCCAACGCTGCCGCCGCCTGAAAACGCTGCGTTGAGCAACGCGAGCGGGAAGTAGTCGGGATGTTCAGCGTTTGGCGCTTTATAGGCATAAATGAGATAGGTGGTGTCGCCGGGGCCGCGCACCGTTGTTTGGCGTTCGCCGCGTTGAGGGGGTTCGATGCGGGTAATAGGGGTTGGCGGTTCGGCCGAATCAAGCCCCCCAAACTTCGCCTCGATCTTGCCCAATAAATCCGCACTGTCAAAATCACCCACCGCCACAATCGTCGCATTATTTGGCGCATAGTAACGGCGATAAAATTCATATAAATCATCGCGGTTCATTGAGATGAGGTCGACTTCATCCCCAATTGTCTCATGATGATAAGGATGCACCCGAAAAGCGGTTGCCTGTAGTTCTTCAAATAGAAGAAATGTCGGCCGATTTTCATACATGTGCCGTTCAGACAAAATAACGGTGCGTTCCGATTCGGTAGCCTCTTCGCTCATGATCGTATTGACCATGCGATCAGACTCAATATCCAGCGCCAAATCGATATGTGCCGATGGAACAGTCTGATAATAAGCTGTGTAATCCATCCACGTAAACGCATTGCGCTGCCCGCCAATCCGCGACACGGCCCGATCCATCTGCTCACCTGGCATCGTTTCTGTGCCTTTGAACATCATATGTTCAACCCAGTGGGCGCTGCCAGTAATGCCGGGAATTTCGTTACGGCTGCCCACGTTGTACCAAACCCAAAAGCTAGCAACTGGGGCGTGATGCATTTCCTTCAAAACGACTGTCAAGCCGTTGTCTAATTGCGTTTTGAGAACTCCGTTATCTGCCATTGGCGTCCCGTCCTTGTTCAACATAGAATGATTTCTACTCTTTAGGGCTTTTGTGGGGTTTGCATAAAACATGAACTGCAATAATTTCTAGATATGCTTGACGCCTTACACATTAGGGTCGTCAACCCCTTAGAATCCTAAAGACTCATATTTTAAGATAATATCACCGATTATATTCCTTGCTGCGTTAGACCCCAATCAACGCGCAATTTTGGTATAGGATTCATACACCCATGACAACAATCAAAGGCGTTGCAGAAGCCGCCCTGTACACGAACAACATCCACAAAGCAACCGCCTTCTACACTGAGGTGCTAGGGTTGCCGTTGACCGCCGCTTTTGGCGACTCGCGTTTTCTACAAACGGGGCCAAACTCAACCCTTATTTTGTTTCAGCTTGACACACTTCAAACGCGCAAAAGCATTATTCCTGCACACGGCACAGTCGGCGCAGGCCATGTCGCGCTTGCCATCGACCATGATCAGTATGAGGCATGGAAAGCACGTCTCATCACCCATCATGTCGCAATTGAACATGAACAAACATGGCCAGCAGGCACACGTTCTATCTACTTTCGCGACCCCGACAACAACAGCCTCGAACTGATCGAAAGCAACCATTACCCTCAAACGTGGGAAAAACTTCAACAGAATACCGATTGTTAGCTGTTTGCTTTTGGGGGCAATTCAAGATTAATATGCTCACAGCATCCTGACGTTGAGCCGAATTGTCCCACCACTACACCTTTATGATCAGGGCCTCATGTTATACAATTACAACTAAACTTGACGAGAAAATTTTGGAGCAACCGCATGCAATTCAACATGTTTGACAGCGACGCCAAGCCCACACAATATCAATCACACGACGACATTATCACCGCCATGCACGCATTGACGGACGATCCGCTTGCAACACATGGCACAAATATGGTGATTTACCGTGGCAACCCAGGTGCTGATCTCATGATCGTGGGGGAAGCCCCGGGGGCCAATGAGGATAAACAGGGCAAGCCCTATGTCGGCCGATCTGGCAAACTATTGGACAAAATCCTTGAATCAGTTGGTTTTGACTCCCAAAACGGTGTGTATGTCAGCAATTCTGCCTTCCGCCGCCCGCCTGAAAACCGCGACCCTTCCCCTAGCGAGATGGCTTACTATAAACCCTATTTGATGGAGCTAATTCGCGCGGTTAACCCAAAAGTGATCGTTCTGTCAGGTCGTATTTCGATGTGGCAAGTGTTGGGTAAAGAGCGTTTGGGCGCGATAAGCAAAATCCGCATCACCAAGATGCGCGGCACATGGCATGAGGTTGACGGACGTTGGGTAATGCCTGTTTTCCATCCCGCCTATCTGTTGCGCAACCCATCGCGTAAACCTGGCTCGCCCAAGGCGCTCATGTGGCAAGATGCCCAGGAAATTCGTCGCAAATATGACGAACTCGGCGGCCGTCAAGATCTACTGCTCCCCACAACATGACCCATTCTGACAAAGCGGCCCTGCGCGGCGAACCTAGCTATGTTTGGCGCTCAGGTCAGGCTCGGCGGCTGGAAATGGTCGCCAAGTGGACAAAGCTCGATGGCGTCATGCTCGACCACGGCTGCGGGCTAGGTTCCTACATGGAAAAGTTCAGCGACTTTGGCGGCACGGTGCTGGGTTTTGATGTTGAGGAAGATCGGCTCAATGAGGCGATCCCGCGTGGAAACGGCGTCAACCTCGCTGTGGGCGAGGCGCTACCTTATCGGGACAACAGTTTCGACACGTTGTTTAGCAATGAGGTCATGGAACATGTCGCCAACGATCGGCAAACCGCTATCGAGATGATTCGCGTACTCAAGCCAGGTGGGCGCGTGCTAATTTTCTGCCCTAACCGCTGGAATCCTTACGAACAGCACGGCATCTATTGGCGTGGCGAGTACAAATTTGGCAACATTCCGCTTGTCAACTATTTGCCTGACCCCCTGCGCGATCGGCTTGCGCCGCACGTTCGAGCGTATACAAAACGGGGTCTCTTGCGTTTGTTTGCGGGTCAGCCTGTGAAAGTGGCGCATTATGAGCGTGTTTTTGGTGGGTATGACAATATTGAGCGGCGTTTGCCCGTTTTCGGCCGAATCTTACGCCAATCCCTCTACCGCCTCGAAAACACCCCGCTTGACTTCTGGGGACTCTCCCACCTGCTTGTTCTCGAAAAAACATAGGGCGGAAATCAATCTCCGCCCGCACACTTCTCCCCAATTTTCCGATCAAAATTGCGATCAACCTTGCAAATCGGCCGAAATCTCCCCCAACACCCCGCAAACCACAAACATATTCACGCGGTTTGCACAGCAAAACAGACAAGACACGCTAACATAATAGTCAGGAAGATAAACAGCGCGAGCCAAGAAGAACGTCAAAGGTTTATGTTTAGACACAAACGACGCTCTCTTTGATTCAAATGCGCTCCCCGTATTGTTAGAACGGCCTGTCTGTGGGTCTGACTTCCTAAATAAAGCAGCATCGAACATCTGTAATGGTATGGCGGTAACAACGTCGCTTAAAGCGGCAACTGATAGCCCGTTTGCTGTTTACACAAATAGTTAACACGCTAAGGATCGTCCCAGCAGTTGGTGGAACGTGTCTAATTGTACGCCACAACGCCAGTGGGGGAATAACAGGCAGCGCAACACCGATCCTAGCTTGCCCAAAACGGAGTAAGTATGCAGGTACGTAACGGCCAATTCCCAACAGTT
>JBMZDF010000084.1:0-16380 GCA_049614105.1 Promineifilaceae bacterium (SeqCode) | reverse complement strand
AGGGATGATTGCTTCACACGCTAAAGCATATAGAAGGTGTTTGTGGGTGACAAGAGTAGGCAGAAAAGTTTAGATGGATTTGACAAAGTACGGCATCAACGAACGAATTCGCTTTATTCAGCGCGGCTGGGTAAGCGCCAACTCGATTCTGATTACGGGGGATGCGCCCGTTATTTTTGACACGGGGCATCATTCGCTGGCACATGAATTGCCGCCGCTGATGGCAAAAGAAGGGGTGGCGGCTGAGTCGTTGACCAAAATTGTCAACACCCACGGTCATTGGGATCATCACAGCGGCAACGATGCGCTGCGTGCGTTGAGTGGGGCAACGGTTTATATGGGTGCGTTGACGGCTGAATGGATGCGAACACGCAATGGACACGATTCATGGATGAGCTATTTTGGTGTTCCTCCTGTTTATTCGCTGCCTGATGAGGTGATTTCGGCCGAAACCACCCTCAACCTCGGCGGCTTCACGTGGCAAGTCATTCCGCTCCCCGGCCACTCCCCCGATCTGCTGGGCTTCTATGAACCAAACGAACAGGTGCTGATCTGTGCCGACGCGCTGCTGCCCAATGGCGACATGGGCGTGCTCAACGTGATGGTTCATGGGTGGGAGGCGCTCGACCATGCGGAGGCAAGTATCGAAAGGATGTTAGGCTTGACGATCCGCGTTGCATTGCCAGGACATGGGCCAATTATCACCAAAGTTGAGAGCAATCTGTTGGCGTTGCAACAGCGCCTGCTTCAGTTTCGTCGGGAGCCAGAACGCCTTGTGCGTCATTTTACGCGCCGCATTGTGATGGCTTATTTATTAGAGGTTGCACCGATGACATATGAACAGGCGCTAGAGGTTGCGTTAAATTTTCCGTGGGTGGAAGATTATGAGCCTTATTTTGGCGATTCGGCCGAAAATACATTCAAGCGAACGATAAATGAATTAATCCGTGGCCGCGCAATTCGCGTGGTGGACAACCTGCTGATTAGCCAAGTGCCACGTTAGGCAAAAAGAAGTAGAAAGTGAAACGTGAAAAGTAGAAAGCGTTGTTTTCTACTTTTCGCCCGTCACCTTTCGTATTTGACAAGTGGAGACAGTACAGATGACGCAAAAAGTTGCATTAGTAACCGCCGCAGGCAGCGGCATGGGCGCAGGGGTTGCGCGAAAATTGGCAAGCGAAGGGTATCAAGTCGCCGTGTTCTCCTCATCAGACAAAGCAAAAGCGTTGGCAGATGAAATTGGCGGCATTGGCATCGTTGGCTCAAATCGCAACGTAGAAGACATCGAACGTTGTGTGCGTTGGGTGATGGAAGTCTACGGGCGCATTGACGTGTTGGTTAACAGCGCAGGTCATGGCCCGCGCAACACCATTCTTGAGATAACCGACGAAGAATGGCATCACGGCATGGAGGTTTATTTCCTGCCAGCCGTGCGTTTCTCCCGCGTGGTGACGCCGATTATGGTCGCGCAAGGTGGCGGTGCAATCATCAATATCTCGACGTTTGCTACCTTTGAGCCAGATCCCACCTTCCCAACTTCAGGCGCATTCCGCGCCAGCCTTGCCGCGTTCACCAAATTGTTCTCTGACGAGTATGCGGCGCGTAACGTGCGGATGAACAATATTCTGCCGGGCTTTATCAACAGCTTGCCAGAGAAAGAAGAATGGCGGGCGCGTATTCCGATGGAGCGTTATGGGAAAGTTGAGGAAATCGCTGCAACGGCCGCCTTCCTCGCATCTGATGGCGCAATGTACATCACAGGTCAAAACCTGCGCGTCGATGGTGGTATCACGCGGGCGGTATAACTAAGAAAAGGGTGTGTTTCATTTGCGTAAAGAGCGGTGGCTGAGCCTGCCGAAGCCTGAGCCAGTTGAAGCCTGAGCCTGCCGAAGCCTGAGCGACATGCTGTTGCGACTTCGACTTCGACAAGCTCAGTCTGCGTTATCGTCACTAACCCATTTGCAACACACCCCTAAGCAAAGCAGGGTATTAGAATTTCAGGCGGTCAGGTGAAGTAGGTCAGAAATGCTCTGCTTCCCGAAAATCTGACTACCTCCCCAACTATGACACGTTTAAACATTTCATCAGGTTCCCCGTGGGAAGATATTGTTGGTTATTGTCGCGCCGTGCGAATTGGCGATGTAGTTGAAGTGGCCGGCACGGTTGCCTCAGACGAGAATGGCAACGTGGTCGGGAAGGGAGATGCGGCACTGCAAGCGCATTTCATCTTCACCAAAATCGAAAAGGCGCTGAAAAAAGCGGGTGCATCGATGTCAGATGTCGTGCGGACGCGCATGTTTGTGACCGATATTTCTCAATTTGAGGCGATCGGTCGTACACATGGCAAATTCTTCCGCGATGTGCGTCCTGTTGCCACAATGGTTGAAGTAACCGCGCTCGTCTCGCCCGATTATTTGATCGAGATTGAGGTAACGGCGCGATTGGGTGGATAAGCTTGATCTGAGCTTCAGAAGCCCCACAAATAGCTAGTAATTGAGAATGGGAGGGAAATCTGATCCCTCGTCTCTAGAAAACGCTGACTGACAGACATACCAAGCAGGAGTAACAGAATAATATGCGACGATTAATTGCGGGCGTAATTTTGGAGGATGAATTCGGCCGATTTCTACTCCAACTGCGCGACAACAAACCAACGATTGGCAGCCCAAATATGTGGGGACTCTTTGGCGGCTCCGTTGAACAAGGTGAAAATCCTTTTGACGGCGCTTTACGTGAGATTAAAGAGGAGCTTTGCATCGAACTTTCGCCAGATCGCCTTCAGCCCTTTACAATCTATAAAGAATTGCCAGAAAAATGGCTCCATATTTTCCATTACCCAATCAGCCGCACAGAACTCACAGGCGTTGTTCTAATGGAAGGACAGCGCTTTGGCTTGTGGTCACAGCCAGAGATTGTTAAAGATGTGCTTGATGGTCACATCATTTCGCCACACACAATCATGATTATGGCTGAATATTTTTCTAGAATAGACAGAACGAGAAAATAACATGGATTTGAAACCATATATTGCAGAAGTGATTAATAATCGCGATCTAAGTTTTGAGCAAGCACGTGATGCGATGGACCTCATCATGAGCGGCTCGGCGACACAGGCCCAGATTGGGAGCTATCTCACCGCCCTGCGCATGAAGCGCGAGACGGGTGACGAAATTGCAGGCAGCGCGTTTTCGATGCGGGCGCATGTGATCGGGGTTGATGTTGCTGGCCTTGCAGGCGGCAAAGTGTACGATGTGGTTGGAACGGGTGGCGACGGTACGCACACCTTCAACGTATCAACGACAACCGCTTTTGTGGTGGCAGGAGCTGGCAAAGTGGTTGCCAAACACGGCAATCGCGGCGTTAGTTCGCGCTCTGGTTCGGCCGATTGTCTGATGGCGCTCGGTGGTAATCTGAACCTCACGGCCGAGCAAACAACCGACGTGATTTCCGAAGCGGGGATAGGGTTCCTGTACGCAGTCAAGCATCATCCTGCGATGCGTTATGCGATTGGCCCGCGCCGCGAATTGGGACAGCGCACCATTTTTAATATCCTCGGCCCGTTAACCAACCCTGCCAACGCCACCCATTACATGCTAGGCGTTTTTGCACCTGAGTACACCGAACCGATGGCATATACGCTGGGCAAACTGGGTGCAACCGCTGCTTATGTTGTGCATGGCGCAAGCGGACTGGACGAACTGTCGATCACAGGTGTGAATCGCGTGAGCCACTTAAAAGACGGCGTCGTGACCACCTTTGAACAAGATCCCCGTTCGCTTGGAATGGAACTAGGCGCTTTAGAAGATTTGATCGGTGGCGAACCGTCTGACAATGCAGCCATCACACGCGGCATTCTAAGCGGTGAGATTCAGGGACACAAACGCAACATTGTGCTGCTCAATGCGGCAGGTGCATTGAGTGTTGAAACAGGCGATTGGGAAGCAGGTCTTGCAGAAGCGACACAATCAATCGACAGTGGTGCAGCCCTCGCCAAACTTGACGCTTGGATCGAAATGACGAATAAAGTTTGAGGTGGTGCGTCAGTCGGTCAGTTCCCAATTGACTGATTGACATACCCTCTACCCTTTCTATGCAATCTCCCACACCTTTGCAAACCATGATGTTTGCCGACCTAGCCGAAAAAGCGCTGTTTGAGCAGGCGCAGCAATACGCCTACAGCTACATTGATGCCGCTTACGAGCGCCATGTTTATCCAACAGATGACGCATTGGCTGATTTGTCTGTGTTTGACGAGGCGCTGCCTGACGAGATGCAGGCTGGTGCGGATATTTTGAGCCTACTCGATCAATATGGCTCGCCCGCGACAGTGGCGCAAACGGGCGGGCGTTACTTTGGCTTTGTCAACGGGAACGCGATCCCGACCGCACTCGCGGCGCGTTGGTTGTCTGACGTGTGGGATCAGAACTCGGCCCTGCACGTGATGTCGCCGATTGTGGCAAAGCTGGAGCAGGTTTGTGAGCGATGGGCAGTTGATTTGTTGGGACTTTCGGCCGAAACAGCCGCAGGATTTGTCAGCGGCACATCAATTGCCACGCTGTGCGGTCTCGCCGCTGGACGTTACGCGCTGCTCAAAAAACAGGGCTGGGACGTTAACGAAGATGGCCTCTTTGGTGCGCCGCCGATCCGAGTGGTCGTCAGCGAACAGGCACACGGCACGGTGCTCAAGGCGCTGGCGCTGCTGGGGCTGGGTAAGGGGCGCATTGAGCGTGTGCCTGCGGACGATCAGGGGCGCATTGACGTGTCGCAACTGCCCGAATTAGACGCAACAACGCTTGTTATTTTGCAGGCGGGTCACGTCAGCACTGGTTCGTTTGATGATTTTGAAGCGATTGGAAAGCTGGCCCAATCGGCCGATGCGTGGGTTCACATCGACGGCGCGTTTGGTCTTTGGGCAGCAGCATCCCCCAACCTAAAACACCTCACCAAAGGGATCGAACTGGCTGATTCATGGTCAGTCGATGGGCACAAAACGCTCAACACCCCTTATGATTGCGCGATTGTGCTTTGCAAACGGCGCGAAATATTGGCGGCGGCGATGCAGGCGACGGGTGCTTACATTCAGTGGGGCAACGAACGAGACAATATGCTGCTGACGCCTGACATGTCGCGCCGTGCGCGGGCGGTTGAGTTGTGGGCGACGCTGCGTTTTCTGGGGCGTTCTGGTTTGGCGAGTATGCTGGAGGAACTGGTTGCGCGTGCGCAGCAGTTTGCTGGCTTGTTGCGTGAGGCTGGCTTTCAGATTCAGAACGATGTGGTGTTTAATCAGGTGTTGGTGATGTGTGATTCGGCCGAACAGACCACCGCCACCATGACCGCCATCCAATCCTCAGGCGAATGCTGGGCGGGTGGCACTCGATGGAACGGCGACCCTGCGATTCGGATTAGCGTGTGCTCGTGGGCGACCACTTCGGCCGATATTGAACGCTCGGCCAACGCATTTATCGCTGCCCGAAACGCTCAGTTAAATAGCTAACCACATTGATACGGTGACAGTCGCTGCCCTCAAACTATTTCAAAAGTGAGACGGTTCAGGCCGTGACAGTCACCTGTTTATCTATTCCCCAATTATTTCAAGCAAACCTGCTTCATCTAAAACCTGAACGCCCAAAGATTCAGCCTTTTTGAGCTTGCTGCCTGCATTCTCACCCGCCAGCAGATAGTCTGTCTTTTTGCTGACTGACCCCGACACCTTGCCCCCATTTGATTCAATCAGCTTTTTCGCCTCGGCGCGTTTGAGCGTTGGCAGCGTACCTGTAACGACAAACCTTTTGCCAGCGAAAGGCTGTTCGCCGTCGTGTTCAACTACTTTGCTCTCAAATTGCAACTCTGCACTGCGCAGTTTGCCCAGCAAAATTTGATTGCGCTCACGGCTAAACCACGCGATCACGGAGGCCGCAATTTGTGGGCCAACGCCGTCGATGGCGGTGAGTTCATCGGCCGTTGCAACCGCCAATTTGTCGATGCTGCCAAATTGCGCAAGCAATAGTTTGGCGACCGAACTGCCCACGAAGCGAATGCCGATAGCGGTTAGAACACGTTCTGGTGGCTGCTGTTTGCTCTTTTCAGCCCCAGCCAACAGGTTGTCAACCTTTTTCTCTTTGAACCCCTCCAAGGCAAGCAGTTCAACCCGATTAAGCGTGTAGATGTCTGCAATATCCTTTATCAGCCCTTGTTCGACGAGTAGACCGCCCGTTTTTGAGCCAAAATTGTCGATGTCCATCGCACTTCGGCCGACAAAATACTCGATACGACGCACCAACTGGGCCGGACAGGCAGGATTCTCACAATAGATCGCCACCTCACCCTCTGGCTGCACGGTCGGTTCGCCACAGTCGGGGCAGACAGTTGGCGGCGTGATGGGTGTCTCGCTCCCGTCGCGCATGTCAACCACTGGGCCAACGATGTAGGGGATTACGTCGCCCGCCCGCTTGACGATCACCGTGTCGCCAATGCGAATATCTTTGCGGGCGATTTCGTCAAAGTTGTGTAGCGTCGCGTTACGGACAACGACACCCGCAATTTCAACCGCTTCTAAATTGGCAAGCGGCGCGAGAATGCCAGTGCGCCCCACATTGACCTGAACATCGAGCAATTTTGTTGTGCGCTCCAAAGCAGGGAACTTCATCGCAATCGCGCCGCGTGGGTCTTTGCCAGTGAAGCCGAGACTGCTTGCCAAGGGCTGATTATTGAGCTTGATAACTAGCCCATCAACTTCATAGTTAATCTGACCGCGTTTTTCGATCCAACGGTCATAACAGGCGGCAACTTCTTCGAGCGTGTTGCAATGTGTGCTGTCTTCTGAAACGGGGAAACCTAGCTTGCGCAAATAGTCGAGCCGATCCCACTGATAATCAATGTCGATGCCGTCCCAAACGACAAAATCGTAGATGAACAGCGTGAGCGGACGTGACGCGGTGACGCTGGAATCAAGCTGGCGAATTGATCCTGATGCCGCGTTGCGCGGGTTCATGTAGGTCTTTTCACCTGCGCTGGCGAGATCGTTATTGAATTGCTCCCATTTGTCGAGCGGAAAATATGCTTCGCCGCGCACAACCAAATAAGGGGGCGCTTTCAGGTCGCTGTTGGGATCAACAGGGATGCGCTGCGGAACAGCGTTGAGCGTGCGTAGATTTTGTGTGATGTCCTCGCCAACCTCACCATTGCCACGGGTTGCGCCTTGAATGAACAGCCCATTTTCATAGGTTAGCACAACGGTCAAGCCATCGATTTTCGGTTCGACAATGAAATCAAGCTGCGCTTCTTCTGGTACGAGCTTTCCTGTGCGGACACCCCATGCGTATAGTTCATCGGTGGTCAGCGCCTTGGCGAGGCTGAGCATCGGGGCGGGGTGGGTGACTTTGACAAATTTGCTGAGCGGTTCGATGCCGACGCGCTGGGTGGGAGAATCGGCCGAAATCAGATCAGGATTTTCCGTCTCCAGTCGATTCAACTCATCAAACATCGCATCATACTCAACATCGCTGATCGTTGGGTCAGCTAAGACATAATAACGATACACATGATAGCTAAGTATTTCGCGCAGTTTTGCGATACGGGCGGCAGCAGAATTGTCTTCAGGCGAAGCGTCAAATAATGATGGTTGAGACATAAGCAAGGTTTGTAGGTATTGGTGAGGGTTTGGCGACCCTCCAAAAATTGATAAACCTAATTCTACCTTGAAAATGAGACATTTGCTCTATGCACAGTGGATCTGATACGGTACGATACCAAAGATTCACAAAACTTTTTGGACACTTGAGTAGGTCTCCATTAATCGTTGACAAAAACCTCAGAGGTTTTTATGTATAGACTAGAGTAGACGACGATAAACCTCTGAGGTTTATTGTGACCCGCTTAGCTGACAAACCAATCAATTTATCCCCATATGAGCAACTGGATTAGTTTGAAAGAAGCCGCGAAACGGCTTGATGTACATCCAACAACTTTGCGCCGCTGGGCCGACAAGGGCGAGATTCGCGTTACGGTCACACCTGGCGGGCATCGTCGTTTTGATCCTGCGGAGGTAGAGCGTTTTAACAACAGCCAACGTGTGCGCCGCCCCGACGAAGTGCAGAGCGTGTGGGCCAAAAACGCAATCCAAAACTCACGCGAGGGGATTGTGGCGCGGCCACAGGCAAGCTGGCTGCAAACGCAAGATGAGCAAACGCGGCTCCAATTTCGCTCATTGGGTCAAAGATTGGTCGGCTTGGCGATGCAATATATGGCGCGGCAAGATGAGGCGGAGGATATTTTGAGGCAGGCAACCGAGATGGGGCATGAATATGCGGACGTTAGCATGGCAACAGGCATGGGATTGACAGATGCTTTGCGTGCATCGATGTTTTTTCATGGTCAGTTATTGGAATCGTCGCTTGAATTGCCCGAAAATGCACGTATACGCCCAGAAACCAATCGGCGCATCATGCGCCGCATCAATACCTTGCTAAATACGATTCATCTGGGCATTGCTGCACGTTTTGAAGATCGCTATCCCACATAAATACGACCTCTTTGATCGTGAACTCCGAGACAACCTTGATACATAGTAACTGTAGTACACCTTTGATTTTACGCACGGAGCTTGCCCCTGATGGTCAAACTCACCCCCTTGAATTTGAATTAGACGGTGAGCGTTTAACGCTTGGCCGCACAGATATTAACGAGATATGCCTGCCTGATAAGGAGGTGTCGCGTCGACACGCCGCATTTATTTGCCAAGATGGCAGTTGGTCGCTCTATGATTTGGGCAGCAGCAACGGCACGTTTTTGAACGGGCTGAAGCTGGTGCCAAAGACGGCTTATCCGATGCATCATGGGCATCATTTGCGGATTGGGACTTATGAGTTTAGTGTGGTGCAGCCTGAACGGGGGGCTGTGATCGCCAATTCGGCCGAAATGCCACTCTCCCTCCCGCCAGAAATTGAGCTACCAACGGATGCCGAAATTTTAGAACTGGCGTTGCAAGCTGTCCCTGACCCTGACCCTGACCCTGACCCTGACCCCATCGCCCCACCTGTTTCAGTCGATGCACCATTGCTACCTGTTGAGAATCTCCAGCCGCAGCCCGTTGGGAAAAATTGGCAGCCGATGCTGCGTTGGGTTCTGCCAATGCTCGCGATTGGTCTAATTTTGATAGCTGGCGCACTCATTTGGCGCAACCAAGGTGCGGCGTCGGATGGGCAGACTGGCGGGACGCAGACTGGCAACGGAGCGGTTGTTGGGTCAACGAGCGGACTAATTGTTAACCCCGAAGCGTACCCGGCAGATATTGTGTTGGAGTCGGTTGTTCCCACGATAGGAGCGGCGGAGCGGCTTGATTCGGCCGAAGTCGAAAACCTGCTCATCAATGGCTCGTTTGAGAACGGCGCGGTTGAACAAGACGGCTGGCAGGTTCCACTTGACTGGACGGTGATTGGCACAGGCGCAGATGATGGGTCGATGTACGTCGGGATTGTTGAAAATGGGATGTTAGCGCCGTCTGATCGCAACCGTTTTGCAATTGATCAGGAACATGCGTTGCGAATTTCGGCCGAAGGTGTGCCAATGGGCGCACGGGTTTTTAGCACGCAACAGCTTCCCGCTGGGAACTATCGCCTAAGCGTCAAAGTTGTGCCTGAAATCGTGGTGAATATTAAGCGAGACGGCCCAGAATACCCCACCGATCCGACCGCTGCCGAGGTTCGTCTGCTGGCTCCGGGGGAAGCTGAATGGCAGTCGGTCGCCTACGGGCTTCAAAATAATGTTGGGCATCAATTCGAGCTAAGCGTGCCAGGAACGATCTTGATGGGGATTGAGGTGCGTGCAACCCAGCCTTATGAGCTAAACGGGTGGATTTTGGATAATTTCGTGTTGACGCGGATGGAACGGTGAGGTGTGTAGATCAACCCAACTAAACGACCTGTCTACTAACCAAATGTGTTGAGGCAACCGCTAGACCGAGCAGAAGCCAAAACGCTGTGACGGTGTGATGAAATTCGGTGTTGAACAAATAATGGTCGAATAAGCCCGCCGCTAGACCACTAACCACAGCGGCGTGCAGACCGAGCCAAACGGGATCCTTGCGCTCATCTTGCTTAAAAGTGGCGCGATTAAAGAACGCATAACCAAACGTGACGCCGATGATCGCGAAAAATGACGCGAGTCCGATAAAACCCATCTGTTGACCAATGCTCAAATAAACGTTTGCAACCCCCAAATAAAGGTCAATATCGGGGGAGCCAGCAAACCCGACGCCAAAAACAGGATAACGGGAGATAAGCGTCCATGCGTCGCGAAACTCGCCTAGCCGCATTTGTGAGGCTAAATCGGTGTTGTTGTAGTTGAAAAACGATAGCCCTTGTACCAATCGAACAACATATTCTTGCGTGAAAGGCAGAACAAACAGCATGGCAACGGCCGCAATCGCGACGGGGATGAGTTTCCGATAACGCAGCACTGCAACATAGCCCAACCCTGCCGCCAGCGCCAAAAATGCGCCGCGTGAGAAGGTGAGCAGAATAGCGACAAAGATAAGTAACGTAATGCTGACAGCCAGCCAGCGCTTCACGATCGGCTTTTTGGCAACCGCCTGCGGCAGCGCCAGTGCGCCAAACATCGTGATCAGCCCGCCAAGGGCGTTGGGATCAACGGAAGTCCCAACTGCTCGTTCAGATAGCGCGGGGTTTTCTTCGATGTAGCGAATCACCCAGCCGCCAGGGTAGCCCAAGCGCACTAAAAAGTTAAGAATGTCATTGGCAAGCTCATCGGGCAATAACCAGAGGCTAATGGCAAGCACAGAAGCTAAGCCTCCGCCCAACAGCGCCACAATGACAACCCGCTCCAAACGTTTCCAGTCGCGACAATAATCAACGATGATAAGCACCGTACCGATGCTGAGCAGCAGTTCGGCAAAGCGACGGACAAGCGTGGTCGTGAACGGCCCATTTTGCAGACCGAAAATGAAGGCAAAAATCGCGATAATCAAAAAGACAATCAGCGGAATTGTGATGGGAGAGGTGATAATGCGACGCTGTTGCCCTGTGACAATGCGCAGTAGCCAAACGCCAACAAATGCGCCGAGGGCGAGGTCGAGAAAGGTCGGCGTGACGCCAATATCGATTGGCAGCGTGGCAAAAGGTAGCCCGCAAATAACGCCAAACGTGGCCCAGAGGCCTAGCTCAATATTTTGTAGTACAAGCCCCGCGCCAATGAGGCCAATGACGAGCGCGACGCCAACGAGCGGCCCGCCAAACGCGAGAATCAGACCGCCGAACAGCGCGAAGATGGCTGTTAGCAGTGCAATAATCAGCCAATGACCAGTTGCCAAGGCGTGGCGAATGCGTTCTGTTAGGGGTTGTGACGGGTTGCGTAGCTGCTCACTCATCGATTCTTAGTTTGGTTAGGGTTAGGAGGTTGTCGTTGGTGATCCGCCCATCGGCCGAAATCAGCGACAAATTCCTGAAACCCTCATCTGTTTGCGTGTAGACACCCAAAATCAAGCGATAAACGCCCGCAGGTGTTTCGGGATTGATAGGCAACTGCAATTGTATCGATTGCAACTCATCAGGCTGCCAGTTGCTTGATGCAAGCCCTAAATCAGAAGCCGCCCAGCGCGTCGTGTCGCTCAGCGCTTCACTCACAATCTGTGCTGTCACGCTGTAATCTGTGTTTAGCTCTGCCAAAGCTGACAGATGCAGGGTTAAATTCAGCGTGTCGTTCCGCTCGACGCGGCGCGAATTGATCTCGAAATCGACTAGCTTGATTTCGTCGCCAAAGTTTGCCCTTGGTGCGCGTCGCTCATCTGTTGGGATAGATTGCAGCGTGATTGTATCAAGGGTGTGATGGCCCGCGCCCGTTTCCGTGGGCAGTCGCTCAAAAGTCGCAAAGTCATACAGTCCAACATCCAAGGTTAGATCAACTGGCCCAATCGCTGTTGGGTCAACTTGGAGCAGGTAGCAGTTGTGAATGGTTGTGCCAGGTTTGGCAAAGGATGTGCCTAACAACCCCTGCGCCAAATACATATCGCGCTGCGAAATAGGATTGTTGAGGATTGGATCGTTGAGATGGACAAACACGCTCCAGTTGCGCTCGATCTCTTTAAGAATGAGCCAGTCGAGGCAAACCTCAAATTCATCGCCTGCCGCAATCGCCTTTGGGTAATCGGGTAAGGTAGCCAGCAGGGCGATCGAGTCGCCAAAGGTGGCGAGCGGCGCTGTGGTTGTTGTGCTGCTGGTTGTGATTGCGTACGCTGGGCGGATGATGAAGAAAGGTGCGGCGGCAGCGACTAGAAAAAGGAAGGTTGCGAGGGTGATGATGAGAATTCGGCCGAATCTAACAACCCTCCCCTCCATCCAACCAATCAACCCCAAAGTCAACAGCACGACCTCCGCCTGCAAAGCGCCAAAAACCAAACGCCCCTGACTACTCCACGTCGTTGTCGCCCAAGCGATCAAACCTGCAACAACCGCCACCATCCAGACAAAGCAAATCACAATCGTCGCGTGTCGCACCGCGAAGTCAAGCACGTGAGTCAGAATACGAATTGCAACAGCCCTGTTGTTGGTTTCCTGTGGTTTCCGACCATATTGCACAAGCTGTTGTAGCAAATAGCCCGAAAACCCAAAAACGCCAAGCACCGTAATCGTATTCAGAAAATGATAAACGCCAATCGGCAGCGGCACGTTGACGCCGCCAAACAGTCCCCAATAGGCCATCATAAAGCCGAAGCGTTCGTCCCAAAGTTGAGCCAGTGATGCAGGTTGGCTGCGTTGGCCCAAGACGGCGATGAAGGCGGACCAGCCGCGCCAGTCGTCGTAAAGCTGGACGTTGCGGATGTACCACCAGCCCGCAATGGCAAAGGTGATAAGGGCGACGAGGGTAGTTTGGACGAGAGTTCGGCCGAAAACAACCGACATCCGCCGCACAAAATCAGACTCGCGCACAGATGCTTTCCAGTTGCCCAAAAACAGCGCCCCAAAAGCTAAAGGCAGTAGGCCCACCCCAATGATTTTTGTCAAACAGGCCAGCCCGATTGTGATGCCGATTAGGGTGACCTGTCGATAGACGGCCGATGTTGTTTGCTCCGCATCCGCCAGCGCAACAAAGCGCACCAGCGAAAAGACGGCCATCGTTGCCAGCATGATAATACCGTTGTCATTGTTGACCGCTGCGCTGACAAAGAGCCGCATCGGCAAAAAAGCGACAATGGCGGCTGCGCCCAGCGCCACCTCACTGCGCTGTGGGGCGGCATATTTTCCGATTCGATAGGTGAAATAGACGGTCACAACCCCCATCAAGACGGAGACAAAACGAATGAGCCGCACCGCCAGCAGCGTTCCCCAAAAAGGATTCCAATCTGGATTGTGAATTGTCAGGTTGATGTTGCCATCGGAGGCAATAATGCCGTTGTTGACGTGTGGGTTCTGCCAGCGGATTTCGGGCATGTCCGAGCTGTCGATCCAGCCTGTGAGCCATGCGCCAAAATAGTAGTAGAGAGGCGGTTGGCTGGCCTGTTGTTTCCACGGGCCAGCTTCGGCCGGATCAAACACCTGAACAGGCAGCGGGTTGCCTTCCGATAAATGTTGCACCATCGGATAGTGCCATAGCTCATCACCCCCCTCAAAAACGGGGTTGGCGACGGCATAAGACCAGCCGATGAGCGCGGTTGCAAGTAGAATAAGCGTAAGCAAAAGACGTTCAGACATCGGCGGGAATCATACCGCCAATGGGCAATCGTTGCTATGCGGCTTCATGACGGCTTAAGGACGGTTGGGAAATGAAGAATGGAGAATGATGAATGAGGAAAAAGGAAAGGGGTGTTGGTTCGCTTAAATTTTGGAAATATCATGGTTTGGGAAATGATTATCTGGTGATTGAGTCGCGGGTTGCGTTGACGTCTGCGCAGATCGAGCGGATTTGTCATCGGAACTATGGGTTTGGTTCGGATGGGATTTTGGTGCAGGTGGCTGGGGGTGATTCGGCCGAATTTGGCGTCAAAATCTACAACCCAGACGGCAGCGAAGCTGAGAAAAGCGGCAACGGGCTGCGTATTTTCACTCGCTATCTGTTTGACACAGGCCAAATAAAGTTTGATCCCGTTTCGATTTTAACCTTGGGTGGATGTGTCAAGGCGCAGCAGCTTGATGCCCAAACGGTGCGTGTTGGCATGGGGCAAGCTATGTTTGACGGAGTGGGTGAACCAATCCAGCTTGTGTCCCAAGCGTTGACGGCACATGTTGTTTCTGTGGGCAATCCGCATTGCGTGATTGTGTCTGATGGTGTTGCATCGGCCGAACATGCCGCGACTGAATTGGGCGCACAGCTAGAAACGCATCCCCGTTTTCCAAACCGTACCAACGTTCAATTTGTGCATATCATTGACCGTTCGCGAATCTATATTGCGATTTGGGAACGGGGCGCAGGACGCACGCTTGCCTCTGGCAGCAGCAGTTGTGCCGCCGCAGCGGTTGCGCACCGTTTAGGCTTGTGTGATGCTGCTATTCAGGTAGATATGGCAGGCGGAACGCTGTTGGTTGAGATAGGGGATAATTGGGAGATTGTGCTGGAGGGGGCGGTGACGAAAGTGGGGGAGGGGTTGATTTCGGCCGAAAGCCTTACCAACCTCTAACGCCTCAACCGTGTCCGTCTTGGTAATCAGAAACGAGCAGAGAATTATCTGCTCGTTGTAAATCATTCAGGAACCCAAAATGCTTGTTATTTTGATTTGGCATCTGAAGGTCGAGATTCCTCCAGAAGTTTGAGCAACTGTCTTTCAGCGTCTGCAAGCGTGATGCCTGTTGTTGCTTGCCACTCTGCCAAGAAAATAGTGCGGAACTGTTTCCAAACGGTCAGTTCGTTGCCCGATAGTCCGTTTGTTTGTTTACGCCAGCCGTTCAAATCGCGCAATACTTTACCAATCTCAACGGGCAAACTTAATGCGGTGGTTTCAGCTAGGTAGATTTTGCGCGTCGCTGCGTTGTCTGGCAAATCACCAGGGGGCTTTGCAATTTCTTTGAGCGCCTTTTCAAATTCAGAAGGGTCGATAAGAGGCCGTAACCATGTTTCATCACAGTTATCAAGTGGCAGCCAAATGTCAGCACCGCTCGTTTTGAGTTTGTGATATTGGCGAGGCTCGCCGCCCAGCTTTAACACTACCAGCTTGCCTACTTGTCCTGCCCCAAATTCACGGTGTACGATCCAGTCGCCTTCTTTCAATTCAATCATAAAATAGCCTTTACGTCCTCTTCTGTACGCGCATATGCAGCGCCGCCTTCCGCATTGTACACGGAAATTTCATATTGCATATTATGAAAGCGTTTGAACTTGCAAAATAGTCGATTTTAGCGAGTTGGTGTGGTTGGATAGGTGCTTGGATCGATGTGTGCTTCGATTAAAATCGGCCGATTGTTACGAATCGCCATTTTTACCGCCGCCGCACATTCCTCTGCCGTCGTCACCATTCGCCCCGCAATGCCGTATGCTTGCGCAATCAGCATAAAATCAGGGTTGCCAAATTCTGTTCCGTAGGATGCTTCACCTGCCCGCCACTGCGCCGCCCGAATTAGGTCAAGCGCCGCGTCGTTCATCACAACAAGAATCACCGGGGTTTGTAAACGGGTGAGCAATTCCAACTCCCCAATCACCATCGAAAAGCCGCCATCACCCATAATCGACACGACAGGTTGCCTGTTCAGGGCAAGACAACCAGCAATCGCGGCAGGCAGTCCGAAACCCATTGATGATAGCCCATTGGACAACATATAGCGGTTGGGCGTGCGCGACGGCCATTCGAGCGCGGTTAAAATTTTGTGCGAACCAACGTCTGTTGTGATTAAAGTGTCGGCTGGCACAGCTTGTTCGATCGCTTCCAAAACGGTCTGCGGCAGCATCCGCCCTGCGGCTGGGGCAGGATAGGTGCGAGCCGCCTGTTTGGCGCGAAATGCTGCAACGCGCTCAAGCCACGTGCTGCGATCTTTGTGCGGCAGGTCGCAAAGCTGGCGCAAAACGGGTGTCATCTCGCCCACAAACTCGGCCACGCTGGTAATCGGCACATCCTCATTTTCCCACGGGGCGATCCAGATGAGCGGGGCGGACGTATCCCAAGGTTTGACTAACTCAACGATGTCGTAGCCAACGGCAATGATGCAGTCTGCTTCGACTAAGATTTCATAGGCGGGGTCATTGCGCATGATGCCGAGCGTGCCAGCGTAGTGGGGAGATTCGGCCGAAATAGCCCCCTTGCCCTTCGGCGACACAATTGCCGCCGCGCCCAAACTTTCTACAAGGTCGTTGAGCGCTTGATAGGGGCGTTCTGGCTCCAACCCTAACCCGATCAGCACGACTGGCTTTTCGGCCGATTCCAGCACCCGTCGCGCCGTCTTAAAC
>JBMZDF010000083.1:0-16388 GCA_049614105.1 Promineifilaceae bacterium (SeqCode) | reverse complement strand
TGTTACGTTTTCCGCTTGGAGCACAATACTTGGTTTTGTCCTCAAAACTCGGCTAAGTAGATCAAATATGACGACACCATTTGTATCATTGATTATGCCCGTCAGGAATGAGCGGGTTTATATCCAACGGAGTTTAGAAGCTGTTTTACAGCAGGATTATCCGTCGGAATGTCTAGAAATATTCATTGTTGATGGCATGTCGGACGACGGCACGCGAGAATATGTTCAATCACTTCAACAAGTGTCCCCAAACCTCTATTTGTTAGATAACCCACAAATGATTGTGCCGTTTGCTCTCAATCGTGCGCTGCGACAGTCAAAGGGTGAGATTATTGTCCGTGTCGATGGACATTGTGAGATAGCCCCAGACTATGTTTCTCAATGTGTGAAGCATTTGTTAACCAGCAATGCGGCTGGTGTCGGTGGTCCCATTGAGACAATTGGTGAAACTGAAACAGCCCGCGCAATCTCTCTTGCGATGAGTTCTTGGTTTGGAATGGGTGGATCAGCTTTTCGCACAATTAAAGATCAGGAATTGTGGGTCGAAACAGTCGCGTTCCCTGCCTATAAACGCGAGATGATTGATTCTGTTGGCTTGTTTGATGAGGAGCTAGTTCGTAATCAGGATGATGAATACAATTACCGTATTCGCAAGGCAGGGGGACGCATTTTACTGACGCCAGACATTCAATCGATGTATTATAGTCGTGGCTCGCTACACAAGTTGTGGAAACAATTTTACCAATATGGCTATTGGAAAGTCCGTGTGTTGCAGAAACATTCTCGGCAAATGCGCTGGGTGCAATTTGTCCCATTTGCTTTTGTGATGACGACTTGGGCCTCATTAATTTTCCCCCCCTTGTCTATTCTTCTTTTAGCCTATTTGCTAGGAAATAGTGTCGCTTCATTTAGCCTTGCACGTGCTGGTCGATGGCGCAATTTGCCTCTGTTAATGCTTATCTTTCCGATTATGCATTTTGCCTATGGTTTAGGATTTGCACGAGGGTTAGTCGCCTTTATAGGACGATGGGGCGATCAAACTGGGCAAACACCTAACGCATGAATTGGGACTCTATTAGATACAGAGTACAAAAAACGTTCTGATTTGCACTATTATCACAATCAGATACAACAATGAGCTTGTTATTGTTGGCGATGGAAACAACTGAGATTATTGAATGGAATTAAAACTAATTTTGACCTTGTTGCGCAAATGGGCGTGGCTGCTAATCGTGCTAGCGATACTTGGTGGCGCGGCTGGTTACTACCTAGATACGCAGCAAATCCCTGTTTATCGCGCTTCGGCTCAGGTGATGGTAATGAGTGCGCCATCTACCGATAGTCGTAATCGTTATTCGTCTTCGCTTGCTGATGAGCGATTGGCGGATACTTACTCTGGTTTGTTTTTGATTCAACCAGTGCTCCAAGCCTCATATGACCGATTAGGGTATCAGTTTTCGCCAGGGAGTGTGAGTGTATCAAACCCTGCTAGCTCTCAGCTAATCAATATTTTGGTGCGGGATACAAGCCCTGAACAGGCGGCCGATATTGCGAATGTGCTTGTTGAGTCGTTCAAGGATTATGCGCTTGAACTAGAGACAGGTCGTTTTCAAGCCTCTGAAGAGTCCCTAAGGTTTCAAATTGAGCAAACACAAGGACAAATCTCTGACATCGAAACGGCACTTTCGCAGATCACATCAAGCAGCCAACGCGGCCGACTAGAGAATATTGAGTTGCAAATTGCCCAAATAGAGGGTGAGATTATTGCGTTAGAAACGGAGATCAGCGAGATTCAAACAAATGCTGAGCTTGATGATCTAGAGTCCGCTCTAGATTCAGAGATACAAACATATGAGATGCAGTTGGAGCTTCAACGCTTGGAAGATACCTATGCATACTCATTAGCTGTTTCGATTGATGCAAAGCAAGAATATTCTGTGGCTGCACAAGAAAGCGCTGCCGCACGGATTGATGGGCTTCAGGATGAGATTGTCGAGTTACAAACGGCTATTTTGCTGGCGACGGCAGGCCCTCAGGTGACAGATACACAATCAATGGTTGCGTCTAAGCGTAGTGAGTTAGAACAGCTACGCAGTCGCTTGGATGTTTTTCAAACAGCTTACGCTGGGGCATTGTTGAATGCTGATTCACTCGGTAGTGCTAACGAACAGCGGATTGGCCAATTGCAAACTAGCTTATCGCTTTATCAGCAAATCTACGCTAGTTTATTGCCCAGTTATGAAGCTGTTCGTCTAGCACGTGTTCAAAGCTCAACGCAGATTTCCCAACTTCGGATGGCGCTGCCCCCTGGCATCCCGCTACAATCTGCTTCTTACCTAGTTGTTGGTGTTGTTTTAGGCATACTTTTAGGTTCAGGCGTCGGGTTTGTTGCGGAGTATCTGGATGATACATTGAAGTCTCCTGATGATGTAACACAAGGGTTGGGTTTGCCCGCTATTGGGGCAATTTTGCAGGATACGAGTTTTACTGAAACAGGTATCTATGTACAGCAAAACCCCCGAACGCCGGTGGCAGAAGCTTTTCGCGTTCTGCGTGCTAATTTAGAGTTTGCTAGTGTTGATAATCCTCTAAGTTCGGTTGTTGTTTCTAGCCCACAGCCTAGTGATGGTAAATCAACTATTTCTATTAACTTAGCGACAACGCTGGCGCAAAGTGGCAAACGGGTTATTTTGGTGGACTCTGACTTAAGACGCCCATCACTACACCGCAGACTAGGAGTTGCTAACGTAACGGGTCTAACCAATATGTTGCTTGATAAGGACGGATTGGATGCTATTCAACCGACAGAAATCGAGAATCTATCATTGGTAACAAGCGGTCCTTTGCCGCCAAACCCATCAGAACTGTTATCCTCGAAGAAATTAGACAAGGTACTCGCTCTCTTAGGGTCAGTGGCCGACATAGTTGTTGTCGATGCACCACCTTTCGTTGTGTCAGATCCATCGACGTTGGCCTCTAAGGTTGACGGGATGTTGCTGGTTGTAAAAGCTGGCAGTACTCAGATGTCTGCTGCTAGAGTGGTTGTTGAGCAGTTACGACGTGCTAATGCGAACGTTGTAGGGGCCGTTATCAACCAGATTCCGCGACGTGGGTCAGAGTACTATGGTTACTACTATTCACAATATACTTACTACGGAATCGAACAAGATAACCGTGGTTTCTTTGGTAAATTATTTAAAAGAGGGACGAGGCCCAGAGCGACAAAGAAGTCATTGTGGCAACGTCTTCGGCCGAAAAAGAACTCCTCAACATTAACTAAGTAACATGATTAATGCCCCAACTGTTTACAGTTGGGGTTTTCTGATAATTATTAATGGCACATGTCTGTATGTTTGCTGCTTGCGCACCCCCCTACTATTGCGGGGGTGGTAAACAGGCGATGAATTTAGCGATGATGCTTGCTGCCCACGGGCATAAAGTAACATTTATAACAAGCAACCTAGACGGGGAAACAGCCGCTTACGAGCATATTCAGGGAGTTGATGTACATCGTTTAGACATGGGAGGAGAGGCGCGTGTCCAATCGCTTTGGTTTCTATTCGGTGCAATCAAACATTTAATCCGCCATCGCAAGGCGATTGATGTCGCACATTTTCCCTCTGGTGCTTTTTGGCATGTTGTTCCAATCTTATTGCTAGCATGTATGTTGGGGAAACCCACCATACTTAAACTAACCGCGCTTGGTGTTGATGATCTCAAAAGTATTCATCAGCGACGATTTGGCATGCTTTTTCTATGGACGCTAAGGCGTGTGAGTCGAATTGTGGCGATTACTGACGAGTTTAGGCAGCTTGGTCTTGAAATGAGCTTCCCTACTCAGCAAATCGCACTCATTCCAAATGGGGTCAATATCAAGATGTATCAGGCGGACGATACATCAAGAGATAGCGTCCGTGAAGCATTGCAAATCCCGTTGGATGTTTGTCTCGTACTATTTGTTGGTGGAATGTATGCTAACAAAGGGGTTGATACATTGTTGGATGCTTGGGAACGGACGCAAGTACAGTGTCCCGAGGCAATGCTGCTGCTAGTTGGCCCCATGCCGCTTGAGGGCTCTCCTGATTCAATGCTGGTTGCGAGAATAATGAAGCTTCGAGAAGATGGCGGGCGTATCCGTATGTTATCGATTCAAGATGACATCAATCGATATTATCAATCGGCCGATATTTTCACCCTCCCCTCCCGATCAGAAGGGTTGCCAAACGTGACGCTGGAAGCGATGTCCTCCAAACTGCCCGTGGTAGTCTCTGATATTGGTGGGCATCGGGCCATTGTGACGCAAGAGCATGATGGGCTTGTTGTGCCCGTGAGCGATAGTGAAGCACTGGCCGAAAGCCTAACCCGGTTAATAAATGACGCCGAACTGCGTGAGAAATTAGGTGAGCAGGCGCGAAAAACAGTGTTAAGCAAGTTTGCGTTAGAGATTGTGGCACAGCAATATGGTCGGCTCTATAAAGAGGTATCACGTTGACTCAGCTCACTACCACACGTTGTTTACTCAACCTGTTAGCTTTTCAATCTGACGCTGCGCTCCTTTCACGAGTTCAGCAGATCGATCCAGAGGGCTGGTCTGACATTTTGACACAGGCGCAACACCAGCGGGTTGTCCCCTTACTTTATGACAAGCTAAGGATGTCGCCTGATGTTTGGGCACTTGTGCCAGTCAAATCACAACAATTCTTTCAAGCACGAGCGCGTCGTATTAGTCTATTGTGTTTGAAAACCGTTGGGGAACTGCTGCGTTTGCTACCGCGTTTGGAAGCAAAAAACATTCCTGTTATTGGGCTAAAAGGCATCCACCTTTCTGAATTTGTCTATACATCGCGCACGCTTCGGCCGATGCGCGACATAGACATCCTGATTCACAAGCGGGATCTAGCGGCCGTTGATGCAATCCTGTGCGACTTAGGCTATCAGTCTGCTGAAGAAAAGCAGAACTGGTATGCTGAGAACCATTATCATTTTGAGTATTGGTCAGACGCTGCACAGTTTTCAATAGAAGTTCACTGGAACATTCAAAAGTCAACCTCTGCGTTTCCTATTGATTTAGCGAGCTGGTGGCAAAATGCTCAGTTAAAGCAAGTTCGTGAAACGCAGATGCGCGTGTTGGCTCCTGAGGAGGCTCTAACGCACGCAAGCATCCACCTTGTTAATCACCGTTGTCAAGATGGTTTCAAGTCGTTGTACGATGTGGCAATGATGCTAAATACACCCTCATTTGAGGTGGACTGGCAGCGGTTGCTTAAATTAGCGGCAGAGCAATCCGTGAACGGGCCGATTTATTTGACGCTCCGTTTGGCTCAGGATTTGCTAAATGTTGAAGTGCCTACGAATGTGATAACGCAACTGCAAGATCCCAATTTAACGCCTGCGGTTTATGATTGGTTCAAGAGGCAGATTTCGGCCGATTTACCGAATCAACACGACGAATTTACAGTGTCTCCACATTTTGCAAAAGCGTGGCGGACACGCAACCCGATCAAGAAAATTTCCACTCTTTTGCGCTCAACGCAATTGCCCGTTGACAGTATAGAAAGCAAAAATGAATCATCAGAAAATACGTCGCTAGCGCCTGACACGCTGTTAAGCCGTATTCGTCGCTACAGTCAACGTATTGGGCAACTATTAAAAGGGGATCCTGCTTTAGAGACAGAAATTGATGTGCTGCATTGGCTTTCATCTTAAGCCTGACATCAGAATTGCCTGATTAGATAAAACGAGCGCGGCCGATGCAGCGCAGAAAAGTAAAAAAGAGACCTCTTTTAATAATGAGTCGTTATCATCAATGATAGAGCCAATTGTTGTAACTCTTAATTGCTTGCAACGAACAACTCAATACACACGTTATAAAATAGCGGGGCAAGTGCTTTTGATAGATAAAGCATTTGCTCCGCTATTTGCGTTTAAAACGGGTGTTTCTACCTATATTTCCCCGCGACTGAGCGAGCCATCCGTTCCTATGAGGCTTATGTATGAGGAAGTTGTGCCGCTGGTTGGGGTACAACGGCGCGTAATATGTTGGGCAAATGCACACCTGTTGCGTATCTCAATCGAGCAGATCGGAGTTTATCTTGTTGATCAACACACTTCAGCTATTCAGCAACTTGCTTGTTATACACAGGATGAGAGCCAACTAGTGGAAGCATTACTTGGTCCGCCACTGCTGCTGGCGTTGGCATTGCGCGATATTTTCTGTTTGCATGCAAGCGCTGTTCAATATCAAGAGCGTGCTATTTTGTTTCTGGGCGAGTCGGGTCAAGGAAAATCAACGCTTGCACGTTTACTTAGTGAGTACCAGCCACAGCAATTCCGTCGTTTGGCTGACGATATTGTGCCTGTGAGCTTCACTACACGGCTAAACGCACGGTTGCGTTTTCCACAACTGAAACTTGATCGGCAAGCTCAGCCTGGGGTTCAGTTCCAATCAGAGATACCGATTGGCGCAATCTGTATTCTTGGCTCGCCCACCCCAACTGTCTCAATAACCCGCAACCATGCGGCACAAGCGCTTTTACCTTTGATCCGACACACCGTTGCTGCTCGACTGTTTCCTGCTTCTCTGGCTAAAAAACAGATGTCTTGTTTGGCACAATCAACCGCCCCTGTTTTTCAACTACACTATTTGCGTGAGATAACGACCTTGCCGCGCTTGGCACAGTTATTATGTCAAATGATATGAGCAAGTTTCAGCTATCATTGCAAGGTGCATATTTAGAGGTCATGGCTTACCATACAGGTGTTCTTGATTTGGCGGTTTACATCGAATTATTTTGAAGAGGTACTAGAAATTTTGCCGATGGCAGTTGTTAATCAATGTACAACATGTTTAAGCATAGACCCTATTGTGTTTTTACATTAAGCTAACTTATGAGCACACTTGAAGAACCACGCGCTCGTATATCGAATGAACAAATAGTGGGTGAATTAGATGTTTCAATTGTTATTGCAACAAAAGATCGTCCCGATGACCTTCACGCATGTATTTTGTCTATTTGCCAACAGACCCGTTTCCCAAATGAGGTGATTGTTGTCGATGCAAGTCAAGGCATAAATGCGCAGAGGAATCGTGCCGCGCTTAATATGTTGCAGGCAACCCCCATCTCAACGCTTTATCTCCCCTCCGATCTTAGGTCGTTAACATATCAGAGGAACACAGGCGTGGATCACGCCAAGGGAGACATCATTTTCTTTTTGGACGATGATGTTGAACTGTTTCCGAGACTATTTGAAACGATGTTTGATGTTTACCTGGAACTAGGTCGTGATATTGATGGGTTGCAGGGTGTTTCAACTGACTTTGTGCAGCCAACTTGGACAAACCAACTTGGGGATGCGATTTTTTTGCCGGGCAGCACGTTTTCAAAATACCAACAAGGAATTCACCCATCAGGGTTTAGCTTTATTAAACGTGGCGCAAAAGCACGTGTGCAGCCTGTCCAGTGGATGGCTGGTTATTGTATGAGCTATCGACGTGAGGTGTTTGAGCGGTATCGGTTTGACACCGAGTTGGGAGGATATGCGTTGTCGGAGGACAAAGATTTCTCTTTTCGCGTTTCCCAAGATTTTCAACTTTACCGCTTGATGAATGCGGGACTAAAGCATAAAAAATCGTTTGCAGGCCGGCTTGATGAAGAGGCGCTGATGCGTATGTGGGTGATTAATCGTCATATGCTCTTTGCGAAAAACTTTGAGAACGGCCTCATAACACGCATTTTGTTTCAATGGGCGTTACTCGGCCGAATTAGTGTCCTGCTACTTTACGGCCTGCTCCGACGAGATTTACAGGCTGTCCGAGGCGTTCTGAAAGGGTTAAAAGATATTTTTACCCGAAGTTAGCGGGACGCCTCAAACAACTTTTCTACAACAGCGTCACATAAAACCTGCACCCCTGCAATCGCATGCTCGCGCTTAATGCTTTCAGCCTCATTGTGGCTGATGCCGTCCTTGGTTTGGATAAACAGCATGACGGTTGGCACACCTGTTGATGCGATGTAGACGGCATCGTGGCCGGCATGTGACCAGATGCGGCGGGTAGGGAGGTTGCGTTCGGCCGAAAATGCCTCCAATCGTTCAATCAACCCCGCATCAAATGGCCGAACGGCCGAATGCCAGAACTCGCTTAACACCACCTCGACCCCACGTCGCGCCCCAATCTCATCACAAGCGCCCTGTAGCGCCGCTTTCATCGCAAGCAGTGCATCCTCTGACGGGTGGCGTGTGTCAACCGTTAGCTGCACACTGCCTGGAATCACATTGCGTGAGAAGGGTTGTAGCGCCAGCGTTCCGACCGTGCCGCGCCCTGATGGTGCTTGCGCCTGTGCAATGCGCTCAACGGCCAAAACGACCTCGGCCGCTGCTGCAAGCGCGTCCTTCCGATACGCCATCGGCGTTGGTCCTGCGTGTGACTCAAACCCTGTGATGTTGACATCGTACCAGCGTTGAGCAACGGCCCCGACCACGATGCCAATAGGCAGCCCTTCTTCTTCCAAATGCGGCCCTTGCTCAATATGAGTCTCGAAGAAGTAGGCAATCGGCCGATTTCCCCGCATCTCAAGCGCCCCGGTTTTATCCTCGCCCATCGCTTCCGCCACCGACACCCCAGTAAAATCTGTCGTATCAAGCATGGCATCTAACGCTAGTTTGCCTGCGAAAACGCCTGACCCCATCATTGGTGGCGCAAACCGCGCTCCTTCCTCATTCGCAAAATTGACAATCTCCAGCCCGCGCACGGGGCGCTGCCCAGCGGCGTAGACCGATCGTGCGATCTCTAATGCTGCCAACACGCCAAGCGCCCCGTCATATTTGCCGCCTGTCGGCTGCGAATCGAGGTGGCTGCCGACCATCACAACGGGTAGTTCTGAGTTTGTGCCTTGCATCAGTGCGAAGATGTTGCCGATGGCGTCGCGGCGGATGGTCATATTGAGTTCGATGCAGTCGTCGATAAAGCGATCGCGGCTGATGCGATCTTCGGCCGAAAATGCCAGCCGTTTGACTCCCCCTTTCTCTGTCGCCCCAATCTGTGCCATTTCTTGAATCGACTGCCAAAGCCGATCGCCATCAATCAGTACTTGATTTGTCATAATCGTGTGTTCGTGAATAAGTTGTTGGTGCAAATTTGCTGCTTAGATGCAGCCATTAACGGTTCAAAACAACAGGCAGCGCTTCTAAACGATGGATAATGAGCGCCTGTTTATAGCGCAACTCTGCGCTAGGAACGGCTAGCTGTAGATTTGGTGCGTGCTGCATGAGGGCGCAAAATGCGATTTTCGCCTCTAAACGAGCCAGTGGCGCACCTAAACAGTAGTGCAATCCTTTTCCAAACGCCAGATGTTTGTTGGGCGAACGCTGAATATCAAATTGGTCTGCATGTGCAAATGCTGCCTCGTCCCGATTTGCAGACAGAATTGAAGGCATGACGAGCGCCCCCTGCGGAATGGTCACACCGTGTAGCTCAAACGCCCGTTTTGCAAACGCTTGCTCGGTTGTTTGCAGTGGGCCATCATAGCGCAACATCTCCTCGATGGCGCTGTCGATCAGGTCAGGTTGCGACTTTAGTAGTTCAAACTGATCGGGGTTTTCCAACAGCGCACGTGTTCCGTTGCTAATCAGGTTGACGGTTGTTTCGTGACCCGCTACGAGCAACAGAAAGATAGTGCCAACCAACTCGTCTTGGGTCAATTTATCCCCTTCATCTTCAGCTTGCACAAGTGCTGTCAACAAATCATCCTGTGGCTCGGCGCGTCGTTGATCTGCTAAAGCGAGCATGTAGCGCATAAACGAACGGATGGCGAACGTGGCGCGTGCTAGATTGAGTGGTGTGGGGTTGACGATAATGCGTTCGGTCCATGCACGAAATTGCGCTCGATCTGCGGGTGGGATGCCAACCATCTCGGCGATGACCGTTATTGGCAAGGGCAGTGCAAACGCTTCGATTAGATCGATCGGCGAGCCGCATGTTGCTTCGTGTAGTAATTCATTTGCAATTGCTTCGATGCGCGGCCGAAGTTTAGCGATCATGCGTGGCGTAAATGCTTTGTGAACCAAGTTACGCAGGCGGCGATGGTCGGGGCCATCACTGTTGAGCATGTTGTGCATGAGGGGTCGAAATGCTTTAGGCAGCCACATGCCTGTTGATTTACCTGATTCCGTTTTGGCACTGTTTGGGTTTTTGACCAGCCGCTCGCTGTCTAGCAAGAGGGCGTTGACATCGGCGTAACGTGTGATGAGGTAGGTTTTTGAGATGCGCGTCAGCTTGCCCTGATAGACGGGTTTGTTTTCGCGTAGCCATGCGAAATGTTCGTGTGAGTATTGGTTGAATTCGGCCGAATTCATTCGGATCGGATGCTTGATTTTCATAATAATCTACCCTTTTGTCATCAATCCTGCTAATTGCTCTGCAACAGTTTCCCCATACGTTTCCCAATTTGCATCAACATGCTCGTCGCCAAGCAGCCGTAGCATGAGCAACCCAAAAATAGGCGCAGCCATCATGCGAGCGAACAGTTTGGGGTCACCTGACTCAATTTGTCCCTCGTCCATCAAATGCTGGATGTACATCTCGGCAATTGTGAACATCGGCGTATAAATGCTGTCGTTGACCTGTTTACGCAGGTCCGCATTGTTCAGCGTCTCCGCCAAAATGATTTTCATGGTTGGCATTTCTGCCTCAACCTCACGCATGCGCTGCGGCATATAGTGACGCACAAAAGTTGCGAAATCGATCTGTGCCGCCTTTGCAAAGTCAAGTTCCCGCCGTTCGCCTGCGGTGGCGCGTGAGACGATGGCAGTCATGATCGCGGCTTTGTTGTCAAAATAGTTGTAAATAGTGCCATCTGCGACGTTAGCCTGTTTGGCAATTTGCCTGATTGTTGTGCGCTCAAAACCGCGCTCGGCAATAACCACAATCGCTGCATCTAAAATGTGATTGCGTCGTACCTGCTGTAATTGTTCTTGGAGGGATAAGTTACTCATAATGAATGATAATTCAATTTAATGAATATGAATTCATATAGTGCAACAATACTTGGTCTTTGTCAAGCATAGCTATCAAGGCATATCAGTTGTGTGCTGCAAATAAGCTAGACGAACAAAAGGGTTCTGTTCTTGAAACGACCTTTGATAGAAAATAAAAAGCCCAACCTGTGCAGGCTGAGCTTATCAAAGAGGAGAAGGAGAAAATCAATCAATCACTACTAAGAGGAGGAGAAAAGTTAATACCTAGATAGTACGGTGAACATCTGGCGATCATTCTGGTGATTTCAAGTTTGTTTGGTGTGGTGGATTCGGCCGAAAATGATAGAAAATAAAAAGCCCAACCTGTGCGGGTTGGGCTTGTCAAGAGGAGAAGGAGAAAATCAATCACTAAGAGGAGAAGAAAAGTCAATACCTAGATAGTACGGTGAACATCTGGCGATTATTCTGGTGATTTTGGATCAATCAGGAAGTAGGTTGTTTTGTTCCTTGACCCGCCAAGCAGGAAGCAATGCGGTCGCAACGGCGCTGAAAAACCCAACGTTAAACGCCACGATTGCAAATCCAATCCCCGTATGCAAAAAGAACACACCGAACGCAGAGACCATTGCAGGGGTCAGCATCGCCTGTAGCGTGTGGTTTGTGTTGGCATGAAAATCGTCTGACATATTAAAAAGCTGCGGTAACTGGGTTAACGTGCCGTCCATCAACACCATTTGTGCCGTGTCGGTTGCGGCCGAAGTTGCGCCCGCCAGCGAAATAGAAGCATCTGCCTGTTTGAGCGCAATGGTGTCGTTGATGCCGTCGCCAATAAAACAGACTTTACGGCCCTCTGCTTGCAACGCCTCCACAATTCGCCCTTTGTCCTGCGGCAGCACCTCGGCAAAGTAACTGTCGATCCCTAGCTGTGTCGCTAATTTTTGTGTTGGCTGGTCGCGATCGCCCGAAATGATGATTGGTGTAAGACCACGTGTTTGCAGTGCATCAATTACCGTTTGTGCTTCAGGGCGCAGGGTGGGGTGCAGTTCGATAACGCCCCCCAACTGTTCCTCAATCGCTACATAGACCAGCGAAACGCCATCGACATCACAATGTGCTTGATGAGCGAGAATGTTTGCTGGAACGTCGATGCCACATTGATCGATAAATCGCTGGCTGCCAACGCGAACCTGTTGCCCTTGGATGCTGGTTGTGAGGCCAAAGCCGAGGTCATAGCGTGTATGGTCTAGGTTATATAATTCGATGTTTTGCGTTTGCGCCGCGTGCAAAATAGCTTGTGCGATGGGGTGCGTTTGTTTAATTTCGGCCGAAGCAGCATAACGCAACACCGCTTCCTCCGAATGCGAACCACAGGCCAGAATTTTCCCAACGGTTGGTTTCTCCAGAGTCAACGTGCCCGTTTTGTCAAAAACGACGGTGTCGATCTGTTTGAGCGTTTCTAATGCACGCCCATCCTTGACCAAGACACCGAGGCGCGAGGTCTTGGTTAGATAGGTCATCACATTGAGCGATGAAATCAGGCTAACGGATGTGGTCGGGAAGTTGTTGAGTAACGCCACACCGCCTGCTGGCCCAATGAGCAGGGCGGCTAATCCGCTCAACCCCAAAACAGGGGCAGCCATACGATCGGTCAGCTTTTGAAAACGTAACGTTGAGTCAGTTCGATAGTCAAGCGTATTGTTGAGAATGTGGCCGATTTGGGCGGCAACCGTTTGATCGCCCGTTTGTTGCACTCGGATATGAACTTGACCAGACAGCACGAGCGTTGCGGCTAAGACCGTGTCGCCGACTGTTTTTTCGACAGGCTGCGCCTCACCTGTCAATCGCTGCTGATCAATTGCGGCCTCCCCTTTCACAATTTCACCATCAATCGGAATCATTTGCCCCGCCGTGACGGCGATCACATCATTCGCTTTTAGTTTGCTAAACGGCAACTTGATCTCTGTCTCGTTTTGCACAAGCCAAACAGAATTCGGTTGTTCGCCAAATATGTCGATTAAGGTTTTGCGTGAGCGATCTTGAGTACGCAGAATCAGCTTGCGACCAGCGGTGAGCAGCACAAGGCTAGATGCCCCCATAACAAGATAGTTGGTTGCTAATAGTCCGACGATGCCTAGGGAGGATATCATCTGAACATCAATTGTTTGCTCTTTGACAAGCTTTGTCATGGACTCACGCATGATGCCGAAAGCAGGAAACACAATGCCGCCTGCTGCGATCGGAGCAAGGGGGAGGGCTACAAACGGATTGGCGGCCGCTGCACCAAACCCAATTAGTGCGGCGGCTAACTCACGATTTAGGATTTTTTCTTCGGTTTGGGTGCTGATGTTGTCGGCATCTGACAACGGGCTATTTTTAGATGCCTTGAGGGAGACAGACGTTGGTGTACTGTCTAATGCGGTAAGGAAATTGCGTCTGCGTAACAAATTGGTAGATCGGGCGGGCGTACTAGGCGTGCTGATACGGGCTGCACTGACTGCTTGTGGTAGAGACATAATATTCTGTTGAGGTTGTGATGTTTGTTAGTTATTTATGGCTACCGCGTGACTAACAAAGTGGGGTGTACTGTCTGAGACAGTATTTTCGTAGTTTTTAGTGGATAGGATATAGAGAAAACGCCTTTTTGTGAAAGATTTTCGGCCGAAAATCGCAACGTCTCTCGTTACGTTCATTTGTTATATCGGCCGAAAACGCTACAAAAGAAAAAGCCCAACCTGTGCAGGCTGAGCTTATCAAGAAGGAGGAGAAGGAGAAAAGAAAAATCAATCACTACTAGGAGAAGAAAAGTCAATACCTAGATAGTACGGTGAACATCTGGCGATCATTCTGGTGATACGGTGCTTTTCAGATTTAGAAATAAAGCTGAGGATCTAACTCGCCGGCCTCAACCGCAATCTGAAGGCGATTCTCGAATGGGGCCAGTGGGCAGACCCATTGGTGGTTATAACCACAGCTTGGGTTATAGCTGAAGTTAAAATCGAGGATAATATCATCGCCGATTCGGCCGAGATCCGCCCCTTTGATCCCGTCGTACAGATAGCGCCCACCGCCATAAGTCTGTTTGTTGTTGCTTTGGTCGCCAAACGGTAAAAACAGACCGCCCCCGTACCCTTCAATCCAATACAGGCCGAGCGTTTGCGTTTGTTCTGCGTGCTCGAAACGCACGTGAGCAATGCGGGTCATGCGCAGGTTGCCTTCTGGTAGCTCGATGATGACAGTTTCGTTGGGTGTGTTGTGGTCAATTCGGCCGATTTTGCGCCAGTTCGGATCGTAAGGAAAATATTGCACAGCACTTGCACTCACCATCTGTTCAGCGTTAAGTGGAGTGAGAGGATGCGTCCAGAACAGCAAATCGCGCGTTTTGCGCCAATGATGCCATGCTGACTCACGCTCCCCAAACGGTACAGCACGTACCTCCGCATAAAGTTCTGCAACGCGATGTCGCCACTCGGCCAATTGTAGTTTATTCATTCCGACGATTTTCTATCAATGAGTTTGTAATTTCACCAGCATGCACCAGTTCTAATGTTTAGAAAATATAATTTGCCTATATCTTACTTGTGGGAACACTATCGTCGTCTCGATCGTTCATGATATATGAGGAACTGGTGCAGTCGATGAATGCAAAAATAGGCACAAACTTTCCTGAAATCTGTTAGCGTCTTTAGATTTTTGCCACTTTAGTCAGCCATTGTTCGTAAAGAATTCAATATAATTTTCCGAAAATTGATCACACCAATGCTTGAGACTGTACCTTAAACGGTTCCATTTTCGCGTTGTTATCCATATACTCAACCGTAACAGACCCTAGCTTGCCCGTTTGGACTTATCAATGAAACGAACCAGCTACCTTCGCCCAATCATCATTGTGACTGCCACGCTATTTATTATGCTGGCGCTAACGCTCTGTCTCTTTTTTAGCCAAACAACGACTGTTGTAGATAGGCCAATTGCCACCATGACACCCAAAGCAACGAGAGGTGCTGATGAGTCTGGTGGAACTGCTTCCGCAACAAACGTCCCTAATATCATTTCGACGCTCCCACCGATCGTTGTCGAGACTCGAATTCCTTTGCTGCCGCCGACTATTCCCTTGTACAGCGATTTGCCGAATCTTGAATCGTTCAGCCCAACGTTAGGAGAAAATGAGGTTACGAATGCGACGAAGGACCCTGTTACAGAGGCTGAAATCAATTTGAAGTTTCCACAAGTCTTGTCGCCGTTGAATTCGGCCGAAGTGCGCGTTGATATATTTGTGCCAGAGATTTTCCAATCGCTAGATTTTGTGTTGGTAGACAAGCTAGATATCGACGAGACAACGCCGCCACTTTTAGGCGACCTAGAAACACACACGGCGTTTATCAGGGTCACCAAATCAGTTTATGTGGTTGCACAGTCAAGCAGTTTTGAACTGCGCCCCACGTTTCCCGATCCATACGGCGGGAGTAAACAAGTGCAATCGCCAAATTTGAAACCAGGTGATAGTCCGTCAATTTGGGTATGGGAAATTCGTGCGCCCAAGCAACCCCAAATAGGGTTACTGACGATTAGCGTCCATAATGCAGAAAATGGTGCGGTACTTTGGAATCGCAACATTGAGATTGGTGTACAAGCTCCGCCGCCTACTTTGTGGGGTTGGGTTGTAGAAAATGTGCCAACGTTGGCCGCATTAACAACGCTCGTGGGAGGTGTTGTGACGGGTATCGTGACGTATATTTGGCCGATTGTTTTGAAACGGCGCGAGAATCAGAAGGCGAGGCCGCGAACGACGGTGGGGCGAGAGGCATTTTCGGCCGAAATTAAAGCCTCAACCGATCTCTCCCAGCTAAACGACTGGCGGCATGCGGCCGATGACCCCCTCATCAAACAGATGTTGAATACGCAAATCATGCAGCTTGAGGCACGACAAAAGCTGGTTCACCGCGATTTGCCAAATGCGCTGATTGCTGCGTTTGATGTAAGCCGATTTGAGCGTATGTTGCGAGCCTACTTTGACACGCGCCTCGACGAAATAACAAACTCTGAAGACGGCATACACGCCATAATTATGGAAGTAATTGAGTACGCGCAGCTACGCGAGCAACTGCCCGAACTGGTGCAGGCTGCACGTGCGGCGAACCCAGATAATGAGCAGTTAAAAACAGTTGCGGATGAAATCCTGACGCATTTTAAGAATTAGTAGATTATTCGTATAGTAACTAAAAGGTATGTTATGCTCGCTTACCTCAGGTAAAATCTGCCTGTTCCAACTGCCAGCAATCAGTTGCACACCACGAAATTAATCAAATGCTGCGCTCCGCCATATCCTAAAACTCTCAAGAAATTCAGCTCATGTTATATCGTTTCACGTTAGTTAGCAGTTTAGTTGCCCTTTTATTAAGCATTGGGGGGTGGGT
>JBMZDF010000082.1:0-16463 GCA_049614105.1 Promineifilaceae bacterium (SeqCode) | reverse complement strand
TAACAATGTCAAACTGGCAAAACATACGAACCTATTAAACTGTGTTGATCAAACACAGGCTGTTGAAACGAAACTCCAATACGATTTCAAACCATTTCCTAGAGAGAAAGTCCGTATTACCGCGCTTGATAGTCAACAAACGACTCTAAATACATGCGACCTTTTGCACGAGATATTCAACGGAACGACAAAGTTAAAGACGATTGAGGCAGCCAATATCCGAACGGCTTTACTGAAAGAGGTCATTAATTTCCAAGAACATCTACTAGACTATTTTGATGATACGCTGACCCCGAAGCAAAGATCGAAAGCAGAGCGCAAGATCCAGCGACATTTAAGTCGTGCCTCGAACTTCACTTCATTTAAACGGTGGATAATTCGTGATAATGCTGAGTTGTCAGCGGAATTCGGCCGATTTTTAACATGACACCGAACAAAATCAAAGCACAGAATGAGGATGCGCAAGCCCAACCCATCTTCACATGATCACAACGCCCAACCTGATGCCAGATTTTATATTGTCGACTATTATTAGTAACCATGGGATATGGGGTCAACACATATTAGGTGAGTTTATCAGCCGATATTGGATCGGTGATGGTCAACTTCGTATTAAGCAGTCACGCGCCGCAACCGCCAACCCCATATCGGTGTTTGCACCTCGCGAAACGAACGGCAACCGAGTAAAAGAATCACATGCAGTTTGAAGCTCCCAGTATTTCGCAAGGGTATGAATTCAGTGCGTTTATTCATGATTTGCAACAGCAGTCACAGCGGTATAGATACCCGCTTGAAACATACCTTCGCTCCCTCCTTGCGCTTATCTTGCGCTCTCAAAGAAACAAACACTTTTCGTACACGTTTATCGCGCAGCTATTCTTAGATGCGTTCTCCCAGCCACCTATCCCCTTTGATGATACGTGGCACACTTTTAATGCGCCCCCCACCGCCCTGCTCTACGGGCGCGACGACAGTTTGCCGCCGTTCGCAGTGTTACGCGAACTACTTCTCTATCAGATCGCAGACCTGCGTTTGTTAGAGAAACACGGCAATCTGAATTTGCCGGATGGGGTTCCCTTCCTTGGCATTGACTCACCAACGGGCAACCGCTGGAACAATGTCCGCCTCGATCAGTTCTTGATTGGCTGCACCGCTGCGTATGCAGAAGGGGCAAATTTGACTGAAGCTGGTTGGGAAGATTTAGCGATTTTGCTCTGGATGGGGCAAATGCACACTTAACCCCGATTTAGTTGTTAGGAAGCATGTCGGCTATCCTTGCCGACCGCTTCACTTACAACTAGCAACCCACAACCCACTCTCTCATAAACCATGACCAAAAAAGTACAAACCATCATCATCGGCGCTGGCATTGTCGGCGTCAGCGTTGCCTACCATCTCGCACAGATGGGCGTCAAGGATATTTTACTACTCGATAAGGGTAATCTCGATCATAATCCTGGCTCCACGTCACATGCGCCAGGCGGGCTACGCAGCCTGACTACCTCTGACTTCTTTACTCGCTTAGGCTATGCGTCGCGGCAAGTATATGACAAGTTGCCGTTGGCGATTGAAGGGCGGGAGCAGTTTTTCCGCACGGGCTTGATGCAGGTTGCTAATTCGGCCGAACGCTTTTCCAGCTACAAACGTATCGAGGAAATGGGGATGATTCACGGCATCGAGGCGAACCTGCTCACCGCCAACGAGGTGCATGATTTGCTGCCGCTGATCGACCCCAGCACCATTTATGGCGGGATTCACGTCCCAAGCTCTGGCACGGTCAAAACGAGCCTGATCGCTACCTCCATGCGCCGCATTGCTGAAAACATGGGGGCCGTTGAGTCACATGGCGACACGCTTGTAACTGAAATCATTGAGGAAGGGGGCGTTGTCAAGGGTGTGCTAACGGACAATCCAGCGATGCCGCGCATCGATTGTGAGCGTATCGTGCTGTGTAGCAACATTTGGGCACCTGTTTTGTGCCAAAAGTTAGGCGTGCCGATGCCCCTCTACCCTGGCGAGCATCAATATATTTACACAGACCCCACGCCAGCCCTTGACGCCTACAGCCACACGGAAAGCGGCATTCCGATTACGACGATGGACGACATCTCTGTCTATTTTCGTCAACATGGCAACCGCATCGGGATTGGCAGCTATCACCATCCTGCTCGCTTGGTCGATCCGAATGCCATTATTCGTCACGACGCAAAAATGCCCTTCACACCAGAGGACTTTACCGATGCGTGGCGTTTGATGCAGCATCATATGCCCGTCTTGAAGGATACGAACGTATCGCACGGTTTCAACGGTATGTTTGCGTTTACTGTCGATCATTATCCCATCATGGGACAGTCGCAGATTAAAGGTTTATGGACCAATGTTGGCATGTGGCTCTCATTTGCCAGCGAGGCGGGGCGCGTTTTGTCGCAATGGATGGAAACGGGCGATCCTGGCATGGATGTGAGCGTGGCGGACATTAACCGCTTCCACCCCCATCAGCACAACGATGAATTTTTACGGCGTCAGAGCAAATATTATTACGAAATTGGCTTTGACATCCTGCATCCAAATCAAGTTGCGTCCAGTGTGCGCAACCTGCGCACCTCGCCACATCACGCCCAAATGCAGGCGCTTGGCGGTCAGATGATCCCAATTGCGGGCATCGAAACGCCTTGGTATTACGAGTCGAATCGGCCGCTTCTTGAAACCTACGGCGATCAATTTCCGCACCGCACAGGTTACGACGCCACAGGTTGGTCCCCGATTATTGGCGCAGAGCATCTGGCGCTGCGTGAAAAAGTGGGCATGATGGATTGGAGCGCCGCAATTGGCCCGATTGAGATTTCGGGGTCAGGTGCGCTGGACTACCTCAACTATATTTGCACCAACCAAATCGATATACCCGTTGGTCGCGTCACCTACACGCTGTTGCTGACGCCTCAGGGCAAAATCAAGCGTGACGTCACGATTTTGCGGCTTGCTGCGGATAAATTCTGGCTGTTGACGGGCAAGGGAAACATGCCAGCCGAAATTGCATGGATGCGCCAATTTTTGCCAAGCGACGGCTCGGTTCGCCTCGAAAATCTATCAGAACAGTACATGTCACTGGCGCTGTGGGGGCCAAACGCCCGCAAGGTGCTGGAAACGGTGACGCGATCTGACGTCAGCGATGAGGCATTGCCCTTCTACACGGCTAAAACACTCGACATCGGCATGGCAACAGCCAAGGTGATTCGCATTTCCTACGCGGGCGAACTTGGCTATGAATTCTACGCGCCGATTACGTTTGGGAGCCACCTGTGGGACACGCTCTATCAAGCGGGTCAGGAGTATGGGCTTGTGCCAGTTGGTGTTGCGGCTCTGTTCTCGCTGCGCATCGAAAAAGGATTCTTGATCACAGGCTCCGACATGACGGTGAAGGACACGCCTTATGAGGCTGGCATGGGCTGGACGGTCAAAACGAAGAAAGGTGATTTCATCGGCCGACAAGCCACAATCACCGCCAAAAAAGCTGGCCCCAGCAAAAAGCTCATCACGCTCACCTTTGATGATCCAAGCGCCATCATGTACGGCTACGAGCCTGTCATGGTGGGCGATAAAGTTGTTGGGCAGATCACCTCTGGCGAGTATGGCTACAGCGTTGGCAAGTTTATTGCGTTGGCCTATGTTGACCCCGCTTATACGGCCAAAGGCACAGAATTACGGGTGCGCTATACGGGCAACTTCTACACAGGGGTTGTTTCAGATTCGGTGCAGTTTGATCGGGCTGGCGGCCGAATGCGCTAAGCAGACATCTAGTTCATCATGGGTGTGTTTTATTTTGTGATTGTTCTAACCCATTTGGAACACACCCATTTCTAATCGTGCTTTGCATTTAGAAAATCGCAGCGACAAGCAGCTATGTTCACTTGTTTTGCATATATCTTTCTTTTTTTCTAACCTCCACACGTTTTTCATCCTTCACAACCCAAGTCTTGCGTTAATTTGCAGCCATTTCTAGCTTTTGCGTGATGAACTCACTACTGAAATCAAGTAGAATGGTTGCAAAAGTAGCGATCGAGATTGTATCGCTGCTTTTTGTTGTAACTACATACAATCCAGTTACCAATCCATTAGTAATTTTATGAGCTCATACTTGCAATCACACCTCAAACAGCTAGAGGCTGAGGCGATTTACGTCATGCGTGAAGTCGCTGCTCAATTTGAAAACCCTGTGCTGTTGTTCTCTGGGGGTAAGGACTCGATCCTTATGGCCCATTTAGCTTACAAGGCGTTCTATCCAGCCAAAATCCCGTTTCCGCTCATGCATGTTGATACGGGTCACAACTTTCCTGAAACGATTACGTTTCGTGACAAATATATCGAAAAGATTGGCGCACGCCTTATCGTGCGTTATGTACAAGATTCGATCGATTCTGGGCGCGTTGTCGAAGAAACAGGCCCATATGCAAGCCGCAACGGACTACAAACGGTCACGCTGCTTGATGCGCTGAACGAATTTAAGTTCGAGGCTGCGCTAGGGGGAGCGCGTCGTGACGAAGAGAAAGCACGCGCCAAGGAACGCTTTTTCTCGCATCGCGACGCCTTCGGACAGTGGGATCCAAAAAATCAGCGGCCTGAGCTTTGGAACCTCTACAACGGGCAAAAGAAACCAAAAGAAAGCTTCCGCATTTTCCCTATTAGCAACTGGACCGAGCTTGACGTTTGGATGTATGCCGAGCAAGAAAAAATCGAACTGCCAAGCCTCTATTTCTCGCACGAGCGCGAAATCATCAATCGCGATGGCGTCCTGTTGGCGGCATCTGACGTTGTCTACCCAGTCGGCGACGAAAAGATTGAAAAGCAAACCGTTCGCTTCCGCACCATCGGTGACATGACCTGCACTGGCGCAGTCCATTCTCCAGCAGCAACCCTCGAAGATATTATCGACGAAGTTGCGTCCGCTCGCGTGACCGAACGTGGCGCTCGTGCTGACGACAAACGCTCAGAGGCGGCGATGGAAGATCGCAAGAAACAGGGATATTTCTAAGAAATGGTGAATAACGAATGCAAAATGAAGCAATTAGCCTTCATTCATCATTCATCATTCATCATTCATCATTTTCTTCTATGACTATCGAACTTTTACGATTCACAACGGCTGGTAGTGTGGATGATGGGAAGAGTACACTCATCGGCCGAATGTTATACGACACCAAATCCCTGTTTGAAGATCAGATTGAACAGGTTGAAGCGGTCAGCCAAAAGCGTGGCGATGAATATGTTGATTTAGCACTGTTTACAGACGGGCTGCGGGCAGAACGTGAGCAAAAAATCACGATTGACGTCGCATACCGTTACTTTGCAACCCCACGCCGTAAGTTCATCATCGCGGACACGCCGGGGCATATTCAATACACGCGCAACATGGTGACGGGGGCTTCAACGGCCGAAGTCGCGATTGTGCTGATTGACGCCCGCAAAGGGGTTTTGACCCAATCAAAGCGACACGGCTTTATCGCCACGTTGCTACAAATCCCGCATATCGTGGTTGCCGTCAACAAGATGGATTTGGTTGACTATGATCAAGCCACCTATGATGCGATTGTTAGCGAATATCGCGAATTTATCTCCAAGCTTGACGCCAAAGGGGTCACTTTTATCCCTGTGTCAGCCTTGATGGGCGACAACGTCGTTGATAAAAGCGAGAACACACCTTGGTATGAGGGGACAACACTGCTGCATCATCTGGAGACGGTCAACGTCGGCGCAAGTCGCAATCAGGTTGATTTTCGTTATCCAGTTCAGTACGTGTTGCGCCCTAACCAGAATTTCCGTGGCTATGCGGGACAAATTTCTTCGGGTCGTATTCGGCCGGGAGAGGAAGTCGTCGTATTCCCATCTGGCATCGAAAGCACCATCAAAGAGATCGTCACCGCCGAGGGCAACCTTGAGGAAGCGGTCGCCGGTGATTCTGTCGTGCTCACGCTCAACGACGACATCGACGTCAGCCGTGGCGACATGATTGTGCGCTCTGCCAATTTGCCGCAGCGCAGCAATGAAATTGACGCAACGATCTGCTGGATGAGCGAAATGCCCTTTGATCCAAACAAATCATATCAGTTGCGCCACACAACCCGCTCAGTACGGGCCATTGTGACTGAGTTGACCTATCGGATCGATGTGGACACAATGCACCGCGCCGCTGCTGACTCGCTCAAGCTCAACGAAATTGGGCGCGTGCAGTTGACAACAACGCAGCCGCTGTTTTACGACCGCTACAACACCAATCGCACAACGGGCAGCTTTATCCTAATCGATCCCGGCACAAACAATACCGTTGCGGCCGGCATGATTCGTGGCGCAAGTCGCGATGTTGACGATTTGGTTGACGTGACGGTTGACGAAAAAGAAAGCCGTCGCCAACGCTCTGAAAACGTCGTTTGGGAAGCTGGTGCGCTGTCAGTTGATGAACGCGCGGTGCTGAACGGACATAAAGGTGCGGTTCTCTGGTTTACGGGATTGTCTGGATCGGGCAAGTCAACCGTCGCCAAACTGCTAGAGCGTCGTTTGTACGAGCGCAAAGTCCACACGATGTTCCTTGATGGCGACAACTTGCGTCACGGGCTGAATGGGGATTTGGGATTTTCGGCCGAAGATCGCGCTGAAAACATCCGCCGCGTCTCCGAAGTGGCCTCGGTCGGCTTCACACACGGCAACGTCGTCTTGTGCAGCTTCATCGCCCCCTACGCACGCGACCGCAACTTTGCTCGCAGCCTTGTCCAAGAAGGGCAGTTCTTTGAGATTTATGCCAAGTGTGATCTTGAAGTGCTCAAACGCCGCGACACGAAGGGACTGTATGCGAAAGCGCTTGCGGGTGAAATCAAAAACTTCACAGGCATCTCTGCCCCTTACGAAGCGCCACAAAACGCGGAACTTGTGGTCGAGACTGATGTCGATACGCCTGAGCAGATTGTTGATAAGTTGATCGAGATGTTGGTTTCGGCCGAAATCATCAGCTAACGCAATTGCTCCACACCTCAACTCTTCAAGGGCGCTTAAGCGCCCTTTTTGCTTTAACCTTGCCGTGAACGGCAAGGCACAAAAACTGAATAACGGAATTCTGCACAACCCCTTCGTTCAAGTACACAGTTCACAATAAACAACTATGGGCTACTCGTCAGTCGGGCGGCCACAGACTGGAGAGCTGAATGTATCGAAGAATATCACGCTTAATTGTTCCCTTATTCGTGACAGTTTTAATGGCGACCCCCGCCCTATTTGTCACAAACAGCTATGCGACCTCCTCCGCATTTGCTCGAACCTCCTCCGCTTGTGTCACATTTGAAGATTTAGCACTTGGCACAACTTGGAACACCGCCGCACCTGCAATCCCCGCAGGCGGAGTTCAGTTTGACCCTGAGCCGTTCCAGTGGGCTGACGGCACATGGACAGGCGCAGGCACCGCGACCGTTGAAAACGGCGGCGCAGCAGGCGGCTCTGGAAACGAGCTAAACAGCAACAACATTAGCTTGGTGTTTGCACTAACGGGCGATTTTGCCAACGGTGCAGAATATCGCTTTGGCGAATACGGCGGCAATATCAACCTCAGTGTCAACGGTGATTTTGTCAACTTCAACAACTATCAGGACATTCATGGCGCAACAATTGGGGGCGTCACGGTCAGTGTCATCAACGGAAGCGGCTCGGACAACGGGATTGTGCGGCTAAGCGGTGCGGTTGCGACCCTAACGATGGGTGGGCAAGAACATTACATCGATGATTTGTGTCCAATCAATGACCAGTCTGACGGTGCGCCTGATTTGGGCGATGCGCCTGATTCGCGCAACCACAGCGGCAGCGCGATGACGACCTATGGCGGCGCGGTGGGGGCTGAGTTCCCTAGCGTGTTTGATCGGGGCGCAAACCCTCCTGGCCCGCGTCATGAGAATACACAGCTAACGGTTTGGTTGGGGGATAAAATTTCGGCCGAAAATGAAGCCGGCCAAGGCCCTGACGCTGACCCCACCAATAACATTCTCCCTCTCAATAACAAAGCAGACTTAGATTTAGAAGATGATGGATTGCGTTTGCCGGCCGAAATTTTACACTGCGAGCCAATGAATCTTGAGTTCAAGGCCACCGCAAGCGCCCTCGTTACGCCAAATCAGAACTACTACGTCAACATTTGGCTCGATTATGATCGTAGCGGGCAATGGGGTGAAACGCTGAGCTGTCCGCACGGCGTTAGCGAAGAATGGGCGATTCAAAATCAGATGATTAACTTCCCTGTTGCAGGCCCCCACACCTTCCTCAGCAACACGTTTATCCCTAATAATCGCGAGTCAGATCGACCGATGTGGATTCGTATCTCGATTACAGAAGAGCCGTTCAGCTCAAACCGCGCCTATGGCCTGCCAAATGGCTTTGCTCGCGGCGAAACAGAAGATTATTACTTTGAGCCACCAGAAGAGATGGGCGGCATCCACGGGCATAAGTGGAACGACATCAACGGCAACGGCGAATGGGATGAAAATGAGCCGCCTATCCAAGGCTGGGAAATTCAGCTTGTTGCGGTCAACGGTCACATTCAAACGACACGCACCAACGAGCGCGGCGAATATTGGTTTGAGAATTTACCTGCGGAACAATACTTTGTGCAGGAAGTTCAGCGGCCGATGTGGCGTCAAACATACCCAGCATCAGTACACTACCAAGTTGACTATGTTCCAGGACAGTCAATCAACGGGCTTGACTTTGGCAATCAGGAGATCCCAGAAACGGGCGGGATTCATGGCTACAAAATCAATGACCTCAACGGCGATGGGGACATTGATCGCGGTGAGCCAAAAATCCCCGGCTGGGAAATGACGCTTACTGATGAACATGGCAACCAAACAACAACCGTCACAAATGATGAGGGTGTGTATTGGTTTGACGACCTTCCTGTTGGTGTATACACGGTGACCGAAGAGATGCGCCCCGGGTGGATTCAAACGGCACCGGTTCAGCGACCTCATTACGTGATAGACCTTGAAGAACATGGACACGCTGTGGCCCACTTCTGGAACCAGCGCGATGAAACGCCGATGCCCGGCATCCACGGCTTCAAATGGCATGATCTCAATCAAAATGGCGCGTGGGAAACGGAGGAGCCACCGATTGAAAATTGGTGGATTCACCTGCACGATAGCAACGGCAATTGGGTTGCCTCGACGCAAACAAACGACACAGGTGAATATTGGTTCACCGAAATAAACGATCAACAGGTTCGCAACCCGCTACCAATGGGCGATTACTATGTCTTAGAACAGCTTGAGGTTGATTGGCAAGTAACCTATCCGCCAACAATGTCTGTTCCGGGCATGGCACCAGTACCTGCCCATTTTGTGCAGCTAACCGCAGCAAACAACAATCACGAAAATGTCAATTTCGGCAACTACCGCCCCGACATGCCAGGCATCCACGGCCACAAATGGCACGATCTGGACGGAAACGGCAAATGGGAATCGCACGAGCCGCCGATCTCCTTCTGGTACATTGAATTGCTAGATGCAAACGGTAATTTTGTCGGCACAACCTCTACAGATGAGCGCGGCGAATATTGGTTCGTCAATGGTCTTAACGGCGTTACGTTGGTTGATGGTCAGGTATACCATGTTCGTGAAATGCAGCAGTCTGGTTGGGAACAAACTTTCCCACCTTTCCCTGCCTACAAATTTGCGTATGCCGAAGGGCAATCTATGGATGGCCTCGACTTTGGCAACAAGCAACACAACATGCCCGGCATCCACGGTCGCAAATGGAACGACCTAAACAACGATGGCATACACGATTCAGAAGAACCTGGCATTGCAGACTGGAAAATCACGCTCACCGATTCACAGGGCAATCAAACTGTCACGCATACCGACGCTGACGGTTGGTACTGGTTTACCCACATACCCGCAGATATTTACACCGTAACGGAAGAAATGCGGCCAAACTGGGTGCAAACTTATCCCGCTTGGGACAACGGCGCACATATTGTGAACTACTTCCCCGGTGAATCCTTTGGTCTATTCTTCGACTTTGGCAACCACATGCCCGAAATGCCCGGCATTCATGGGTACAAGTGGAACGATTTGAATGGGGACGGTCTGCGGGACACATTTGAACCTGTTTTGGCAGAGTGGGAAATCAACCTGCATGACAGCACAGGCATGGTGATCGCCACCACCCACACCAATCAGTTTGGTGCATATTGGTTCACGCACGACAATGCGGGTCAGCCGATTATTTCTGGCGAATATTATGTTTCTGAGATACAGCAGCCGGGTTGGATGCAAACGTTCCCGCCGCACAGCGCGGGCGTTGTTCCAGACGCCCATCATATTTTCCACAGCGGCGGCGGATCAACCAATGATGTGAACTTTGGCAACACGGATCGGCCGATGCCCGGCATTCACGGTCGTAAATGGCACGATCTCAACAGCGATGGTCAATATCAAAGCCCAAATGCACAGGGGAATGGGGGCGAACCATTCATTGAAGGGTGGACCATCTACCTAAAAGACGTGAACACGGGCGACGTAATTAGTACCACAACAAATGCAGACGGCATGTACTGGTTCACTGACCTTATCTCAGGCAAATACATCATCAGTGAGGAGCAACGCCCAGGTTGGATGCAAACACACCCTGTAAACCCCAACTTCTACCACGTTGTCTATGGGGGCGAACAGACAATAGACCGCTTAGATTTTGGCAACAGCGATGAGGTAATGCCCGGCGCACACGGCCATAAATGGTTTGATGTCAACGGCAACGGCGTTTGGGATGATAATGAGCCGCCAATTGCAGGCTGGCCGATTGAGATGGAAAGTGCAAACGGTGAAATACGCACCACCTACACCAATGAGCAGGGTCAATATTGGTTTGTTGACATGCCCAACGGCAGCTATACGATTCGCGAACTGATGTACCCGAATTGGGAGCAAACTGCACCTTCCACAATGGCATATCAGTTTGATCTGAGCGACACGTTTACCACCATCGATAATCTCGACTTTGGTAATAATCGCGAGACATGCCCAATGGATGTCGCCGTTGTGCTTGACACATCGCAAAGTATGGCCGCCCCAGTCACAGCGATTCACAGCAACATCAACATGCTTGTTGATGCCGTCAAACTTGTCTCTGGCAACGATTATCAACTTTCGCTTGTGCGCTTTGATGATGACATTGCAGTTGAAGAAATACTGGCCCCCAATAACGGCTTGCCATTCAAACTGGCTGTCACCGCATTAACCAGCGGCGGCGGTGGCGCAGTTCCAAACGCGACAGATGAATCGCTTAACACAGCGATTAACAGCTTGAACGCACGTGTCAGCCAATCAGGCGACTTCCCTAACAACTGGCGCGGTGCAGGCGTACAGCAAATTGTCATTCTTGTCACGGCGGCCCCTCCGGGCGGTTTTGATGACAACTATGCAGCAGGCATTGACGACGCAAGCCTCCTTGCCCGCATCTCTGAAGCCAACACCAACGGCATGCTTGTTTCGGCCGTTCAGTACCAAAACGACCCAACCGCTTCCACCTTGATGTCACACGTCGCGATGGGAACGGGCGGTTTCTATCACCAGACAGCTAACTTCAACGACGTGCCGCACCTGATTCGCAGCATCATCGAAGAATGTGGCGGTCATAAATCGGCTGGTATCCACGGCATCAAATGGCACGATCTGGACGGACAAGGAGATCGTGATGCAGACGAGCCAACAATCAAACATTGGCCGATCAACCTGCTGCAAAACGGCGTTATCATCTCAAAAACACACACCGACGCACGCGGCGAATATTGGTTCACAAACCTGCCTGCTGGCGACTATAGTGTCGAAGAAGTGCTTCTAGCGGGGTGGCGTCAAACGTTCCCAACAAGCGGCCATCACGTCACGATTGCTGGCACCGAATCGTATCATGACCGCAACTTTGGCAACATTCTCGACAACGGCGGCGGGTTCTGCGGTCGCAAGTACAACGACCTCGATCGCAATCACGATTTCACGACGGGTGATGTGGGGCTGGAAGATTGGGTTATCCTGTTGACAGATATTGACACAGGCGAAACGATTAGCACCAAAACGGACGTTGACGGCAACTATTGTTTTGATGACGTGCCGTTGGGGAGCTACAACGTGTCAGAATCGCAGCATCGCGCCCGTCTCGGCCGATTTGACAGCGCCGCATGGGGCCAAAGTGAACCCATCACAGGCGTCTACTCCCGCTCAATCACCACCGCAGGGCAACGCTACACGGACGTTGATTTTGGCAACTGGGAAGATCCAAGCCAAGAATATTGTCACATCTACTGGGACACGCATTTTACTGATTTCAGCCATGTGGATGTTCAAGTTGAAGTGTACAACGACACAGGCAGCATCGGTCTGTACGACTCAACCATGATCGGCTTGCCGGCTGGCTCTCCTTCCCCATTTGGTGCGCTGAGCGGACAAGACGGCTCAACGACCTTTACAATGATCCCGCCTGGCTCACACCCCTTGGTGGTTGCACCGAACACGATGCGACCGTTTGGCGTGCGGGTTGACTACCCCTCAAACATGGTCATGGGCGGCGGCTGGGCGTTCTATCAAGCGGTTGTGTCAAACCGTCTGACGGGCAACACGTTTGGCTGCATCGCTGCACTGTGGCCGCCAGATCAATATGGCGTTCAGCTTGAGCGACCCAACGACAATATTGATGATGGGGTTCAAAACTTGGAGGGCGACGAAGTATTTGAATGGGTGCTTGAAAACAATGGGAATGATGATTTGTTGATTGGCATTCGTATTGAAAATATGGCCCCGCCGGCCGATGCAACACAACGGACCCCATTGCAAGCGGGCGGCATCAGCATTAACGAGATGGCTCCTGGCACAGCGTATGAGGATTCAATCAGCTTGCAGGCGGGCATGACGCGCACCGTTTCGGTCACGGTTGGAACGACAACACGTAACGCAACAAGCGGTGTTCACGACCTGCTGTTCAACGCCGATACAGACGGCGATGGCGAGAGTGACATCGTGAACTCGCAATCTATTTTGGTCAATGTGATTCAGGAAGCGGTTCCTTCGGCCGTTAACCTCAGCCAAACTGAAATCCTTAGAGCAACGCCGCTGGTTGCAGCATTAATCACGATGCTGCTGGCAAGCGTCACAACGTTGATGCTGTTGCGACGGCGCAAACGCTCATAACCGTTTTGGCTCTCTGGACATTCAGAGAGCCACCATTTCTAGCTCAACCTTCGACTCAATTTCTAAAGTCGCCAGCGTGCATACGCTGGCGGCTTTTTCTTTACAGCTTATCCAAACACGCGAGGCAGATCGCGCTCAATTTCGATCAAGAAATCGACGGCTTTACCGCTTGCATTCCCAAAAGACCGTCACTTTTTATGTGAGCAGCATTTCAGCGAGGATAACTGAAATGTTGTCTGGGCCACCTGCCTCGTTGGCAAGCCTAATCAGGTTGTTGACTCCGATGGGGATGTTTGAACTGGAAAATTCGGCGTGAAATTCGGCCGAATCCCGCAAAGGCTCCCACAGCCCATCGCTACACAACAAAAGCCGATCCCCATCGCGCAAAGTTAGCGCCTTGATATCAGGAAACTCCGTATCGGGAGAACCGAGCGAGCGCGTCACTAAATGACGATTTGGGTGATCGTACAGCTCCTCAGGCGCAATCTGACCCATCTCAACCAGCATCCCAACCAGCGAATGATCTGTTGTGAGCAAGCGGGAAACCCCATCACGCAATAAATAAGTACGACTGTCCCCAATGTTGGCGATTAGCGCCTTCGTGCCGATGATGAGCGCACAGGTAGCGGTTGTGCCAAGATTTCCAGCACTGGATGGGTTTTTGAGCGCGTAAGCGCGGATGTTACGATTCGCCTTGTCGATCGCCATCGCCAAGTGCATTTCTAAAAATGTGGCCGAGGTTTGGGGAACATAATCTGTATCAAACCGATTCAAAACGGATTCAATCGCACGGTTAGGGACATCTTCTTCGCTATCTGGCGCGTTGATCAGCCAAGAAAGCGAGTCCGCAATCGTTTCAACCGCAATCATGCTGGCGATGTCGCCACCACGATGCCCTCCCATGCCGTCTGCCACAATCAGCAGCGCAGCACCCTCATGCTCTCCAACTGGACGAACAACAACCTTGAGACTGTCCTCATTCAATTTTCTAACACGGCCTGGATGTGTTCCAGAAGCGACCCTCACGCTCAACGTCGTGCGTATAGGTTGTGTCAATACAGTCTGAGACTGTTTATTATAGTTTGTCATAAAGCTCTCTTCCAACTGTGGGAAGTGACTCCACCCGATAACAGATGACCTTAGGCAATCTAAAAATCAACTCATTTCGATCCCACAACTACAGCGGCTTGGGTGCTCACAAGTCTGGGTTCAGGGTAGTTTTCAGACGACCTTGCCTAACATAATTGTCAGCAGATGATGATCGCGGTTGGCTATCATGAGCCAAAATAATGACAGCATGAAGCCAATTTAATCACTCATTGTGACAAGCTAATTATCGGGGTTTTACCGTTATGACCGCAATCGGGGAAATAGTGAATTTGACGATAAAAACAGGCCTAAAGGTGTAACGTTTTGGCATCGGGCGTTTTCTCGTTAGGTTCACTGCAACTTTTCTTGTCAGATCACCTGTTGAGAATGCAAAGAACACAGTGGTTTTGAGGGTTTATGAATGACTCGTATTCCACCAGACACCAACGCTTCGCTCCAAATACCAATCACATCTTACGGCATCAATTCTCAGAAAGCGCATTGTGGATGCTTATGAATTTTATATTTTTCACTTATATTTATCTAACGAATTAATTTTACAATTTAGCACATCAAACAACAGAGTGCTAAATAATAGTTTTGGAGATAATGAACATGCTTGTAAAACGAACCTATCGCCCCTCTTATCCTGAACTAGGGTGGGTTACAAAAGAGATGAATCGACTGAATCGCGACTTTAACCGCAGTTTTTGGGCTGCACCTGCTTCTACCTCTGGTTTTAACTGGACTGTGAGCGAGGATTCGGTTGTTATTTCGGCCGAATTGCCAGGATTCAGCAGCGATAACATTAACATTTCACTTGAGAAAAACGTCGTTACGATTGCGGGCGAGCGCCCTGCCAACGACTATGGCGAGGATGCAACCATTTTGCGCCGCGAACGCCGTGCGGGAAAATTCACCCGCAGCTTCAAATTGCCCTTTGCCATCGATGCAGACAGCGTCAGCGCCGACTTCACTAACGGAATTCTTATGGTGACGCTACCGCGTACCGCAGCGGATAAACCTCGCCAAATTGAGGTTAAGGCAGCATAGACAGGCGTTCCGATTTAATCAAGAAGACCCAGCGATTGGGTATCACCTAACAGGATATAAATTATGAGCAAAACAATGGTTATTAAACCCCGTGTCGATATTTTTGAGAAAGAAAACAACATTGTGATTGTTGCTGAGATGGCAGGCGTCGCGGCCGATGCGGTTGACGTTACGCTGGAGCGCAACGTGTTGACGTTGCACGGCAAGGCTGAGGCGCAAAATCGTATTTATCAGCGTGCGTTTACCTTGTCAAAGCGTATTGATCGGGATGGTATTTCGGCCGAAGTAAAAAACGGCCTCCTCACCCTCAAGCTAGCACGTATGCAAGAAGTCATGCCCGAAACGAAGCAAATCCCCGTGCTGGCGGGATAGCAGCGCCGCAAAAGTTTTCCCTTCTCCTTTCTGTGTGGTCACAGCGTGCGCGATATGTACGTTGAACGGGCGCTGCGCGTGCAGCGTCCGTTTTCTGTTTTATAATCCCTGGTATGCATGTATTTGTTACTGGTGGAAGTGGATTTATCGGCCGATCGTTAATTCGGCAACTAATTGAACAAGGGCATCACGTCACCGCCTTGGTGCGCTCCGATCCGAGCGCGGCGGTCGTGTTGGCGCTGGGCGCAAGCCCGCACATGGGAGACGTGACCGATCGTGCGTCATTGGAGACGGGGATGCAATCGGCCGATGTGGTTTTCCATCTGGCCGCCCATTACGCGGTCGGGGGATTCTCCCCAGCACAGGACAACACAACAGCGATGGAGACGATCAACATCACAGGCACACACAACGTGCTGAGCGTCGCCCATGCGTTAAACGTGCCCAAAATTGTCACAACGAGCAGCATTGCCATCTTTGGAGACACCAAAGGGCTGCTCGTCCATGAGGCAGATCTACACCTGCCGCGTTTTGCCCATCGCAACAGCTTCTTAAGCGACTATGAACGCACCAAATGGCATGCTTATCATGACGTCGTGCAGGCGTTTATCAAGCGTGGTGCGCCAATCGTGACGGTGCTGCCCAGCGTTGTGTACGGGCTGGACGGCGGGGGCATTGTCGCCACCCTGCTCCAAGCGATTCGTCGCAAGCTGCCTGTTGTGGCGGGGAGCGACACGC
>JBMZDF010000081.1:0-16467 GCA_049614105.1 Promineifilaceae bacterium (SeqCode) | reverse complement strand
CCCCGACTTGAAAGAACGGGGCTTTCACGGGCTAAAGCCCAAGAACCGTAAATCACGACCGCAGGGTTTTTAGCTCAATCACGCGAATTACCTGCACGCTCATTTGCTTGAAACAACCCAAATCATCCCCTGTCGAAACGATTGGTGATAATTTTCACGAGTTAACTGAAAATGTATTAACAGTCCGCAACCAATCGCCTTAATGAGGGTTCTATCAGGTGGATTGTGTATCTATAGTTACTTATCAATCAGTCGATAAGCAACAATTCCAAACAAACGCAGAACTCTTAGGGGAATCCTCTCCACAAGTCTCCCCCCTCTGGTAATCATCCCAATCGCCTTTTGTAAAACAGGAATACTGTCAACTACAAATGCAGGCCCAAACGTAGCAAAATTGGATACACCAAATCAGGTTGTGCCTTTTCGTGCATTGGATCTATCAAGTCGTGATCCAGATCATCTGATGGGGGGAAAACATGGTGTTCGTAGGCAACGTTGTTCCGTTCTAGATCGCGGCGCAATCGTGCAACAGCTAGGTGGCTGATTGCGCCATCATTTTCATTTTCGACAATCACAAGTTGCTTTGCCTGTGGCGCGTTCCGTCTTGCCGAGCGCCGAATCGCGACCCCCACCCGAAAAATGTGCGCCAACCCCCGCGTTGACCAGCGCGGATACGCATGTGCCAACCCTGACAGATCGCCCCGTTCTCCCCACCAAATATTCAAATTAGGCAGGGCAAGCGCAAGACGGGTCAGCCGCGAAATACTGCCAACCGACTGACCTGTCGCACCAAATGCGGGCGAAATCAATATGGCGGTATCAATATCAGCCCGTTGAGACGCTAGCCATCCCGTCAGTATGCCACCTGCGGACAGACCCATCACGGTTAATTCTTCACCAAGGCCGATAGCAATATCACAGGCCTCTGTTGCAAACGCAACCAACTGTTCCCCCGTCAGCTTGCCCAATTCCTTGTTTAGCCGCTGCGCCAGCCCGTGGTGCGGCATACGCGGAATTAATACGTTGCATCCCTGCTCAAAGAACAGTTGCCCAAGCTGGCGAAACTGCTGCGGCGAGTTTGTATAACCATGCAGCAGCAAAACAGCCCGCCGCGTTCGCACGCCGTGGGATAGGAAAATAGTACGGGACACCGGATTTAACGGGCTGGGAACAGGGCGCTCCTGCATTTGCTGAACCCGCTGTTCTGCTTCGCGAAAGCGCGTTGCGGGGCGAGAATTTGTCTTTAGGCGAGCCAATTTTAAACGCATACGATTACTCCAAACGATAAAATGATAGTGTCACTCAACATTATTTTTGCTCACTTAATCGTGGCGCTACCTCTGGAAAAATATGTAAAGTCACATGTTTTGATAAAGTATATTTAACCTTACATTTCTTGGCTATAGTGGGTAAAGTCCAATAATAGCAATTGAGTTGTGAGGATACGGCTCAGTCTCAGCAGACCTTGACGCATGGCACATTGTCGAACAATACGTCTAAAAGCCAGATAAGTTACACAAAAAGCAATTTGCCGATTCCCTTGCCATTAGGGTTCTTTTCGTGTTAAATATTGTCTAAGTCTTAATTCGGTAAACGTGAGGAAGCACCCTCCCCCCTGAAACTGGCACGAGAGAAACGCGACTGGACAACCGATGATAGGCCTAGGTGGATGCCCTCAGCTTCCTCACTTAATTTCATCCGCCAATCCAGCTAGAATAATTTCCCTGATTTTATTCTAGGTATAAAGGCCACCTTCGCCCCCTGAAGGTGGTTTTTGTGTTTATAGGGGTGTTGCTAAGCAAATCGGCCGATCAATAGCTTAATTAGATAGAAACAGCATAGAATTGAGACAATGAATCAAACAAGCGTGTGGGCGGTTATCCCTGTCAAACAACTAACGCGAACAAAAAGTCGTTTGTCTGGTATTTTGCGTTTAAGCGAACGGGCAGAAATTACGCTGCGTCTGCTCAATCGCCAGCTACAGTTGCTTGATCGCTGCCATCTCATTACAAACATCTTAGTTGTGAGTCAGGATGAGCGTGTGCAGGCGCTTGTCAGCAGTTGGGATTGTGATGTTTTGGAGGAGCAATCGCCAAGCGACCTCAATAAAGCAGTTGCGGAAGGGTATCAAGCGGTGGACGATGCTGCGACGCACTGTTTAATTTTGCCGAGCGATTTGCCGTTGTTTTCGGCCGAATCACTCACTCAACTCCTCGCCCCCCTACCCGCCGCCGCCATCTGTCCCGACAAACATGGCCGTGGCACAAACGCCCTCCTGCTTCCAACTGGCACACCCTTCCGCTTTCGCTTTGGACTGGACAGCTTCCAACATCATCAACGCTCATTTCAACAGCTTAACCTCCCGTTCCAAACGTTAGATTTACCCGAAATTGCGTTCGACCTCGACACCCCCGCCGACTGGTCATTTTGGCAAAAAGCGTTACCCTCTTTTTCCACTATCTAATAACTTTGCAAAGGAACCCATGTCTTTATCGATGAACAAAAAACTACGCCTGTGGCCTGCATGGTTTCGTGGCGACTTCCACGCCCACACCAACCATTCAGACGGATCGCTAAAGCCGGCCGAATTGTTAGCCGAAGCCCGAACAAAACAACTCGATTTCTTCTCGATCACTGACCACAACGTGCTGAGCGCCTACGATCAGTTTGGCGATCATGACGACATGCTCATCATTCCTGGCATCGAGGTCACGATGAAATATGGTCATTTCAACGTGTTCGGTATCAGCGGTATGCCAGATTGGGTGGAAGGATTGCCACATACTCAAGAAGATTACACCCACCACATGCGAACGGGTGAGGCACAATACACGCCCAACGAACTCTTGCGTCTAACACGGTCACAAGGGCTGTTCAATTCGATCAACCATCCTCTGCTCGGCGTGTGGACATGGCTTGATCATGAAACTGACCTGCGGCTGGTTGACTTTCTCGAAATATGGAACGATCCGTCTTGGCCTGATAATGAGACGAGCAATCCGAATGCTGTTGCGCTGTGGACCCGTTGGCTGAATGCAGGGCATCGAATCACGGCGATTGGCGGGACAGATTTCCATCATGCTCGGCCGAAAAACGAAAAAGACGGGGCGATCATCCCTCGCGATCACCTAAACGAGCCAACCACCTATGTCCACGCGGCAGACCTGTCGGGTGCGTCGATCATGGCGGGGCTGAAACAGCGGCACGCCTACATGAGCATGGGGCCGCAAGCGTCATTTGGGGCCACGTTGGGCGAGCAAACATTTATGATGGGCGACGACATCGGTGCAGTTGATGGCCGCGTTAAGTTCCAAGCATCGGCGCTAGGGGAAGGTCAGTTAACGGCACAGCTCATTTGCAATGGCGACGTGATTGCGGAGGCGCAGGGAAATGGGTCAATCCAGCTCTGGGCTATGGCTGATATTTCGGCCGAAATTCCCCAATGGTTCCGTCTCGACATCCGCAATGATGCGGGTCAATATCTCATCGTCACCAACCCCATTTTCTGCGGCCCCCACATCACCCCCACTCAAAATCAATTTGGCGATTTTGTCTAAGAGAAAAACATATGGAAGCACACGACAACCCAACAGAATTAGGCTTTTCGGCCGAACGACTGACCCGCATCACCACCGTCACCCAGCGTTTTATCGATGAAGGCAAGCTACCCGGCTTTATCACGCTTGTCGCTCGCAAAGGCAAAATCGCCTATCTACACGCCAACGGTTTGATGGATATTGCCGACAATCGGCCGATGCAGCCCGACACAATTTTCCGCATCTTCTCGATGACAAAGCCGATCGCCAGCGTCGCGCTGCTCATGCTGTTCGAGCGCTCGCTCTGTCTGCTCAGCGACCCCGTTGCAAAATATCTACCCGAATTTGCCGACACAAAAGTGTATCAAGATGGCGAATTAGTCGACCAGATTAACCCGATGACGGTGCAAAATCTGCTGACGCACACGGCTGGATTAAGCTACGGTGGTGAGCATTCGCACGTCGATCGTCTTTATATGAAGGCAGGGCTTTGGGACAAGACGCAGACAATTGAGCAGTTCGTCAAAAAATTGGCCGCGCTGCCCCTCAAATATCAGCCTGGGTCAAAGTGGGCGTACAGCATGGCGACTGATGTGGTCGGCCGATTGGTCGAAGTGCTTTCAGGCCAGCCGCTCGATCAATTTATCGCCGAAAACATCTGCAAACCGCTGGGCATGGTTGACACCGCGTTTGTCCTTGATCCCGCCAAGGCGGATCGGCTGATGACCTGTTACGAGATTAAACCTGACAATCCGCTGGCTGTTTATGACAAATCGGCCGATAGTCGCTGGCTACCACCCGTCAACTGCTTCATGGGCGGCAGCGGCATGGTCTCGACCATGGCTGATTATTATCGCTTCACGCAAATGTTGTTGAATAAAGGGCAGCTTGACGGCGTGCGAATTTTGGGCCGCAAAACGGTCGAACGAATGCGGATGAATCACCTCACCCCCGACTTAATGCCTGTCGCAATGGAGTTCAGCCCACCCTATCACGGGCTGGGCTTTGGTCTCGGTGTCAGCGCGATGGTTGATGTTTCGCAATCAGGCATTATGGGATCAAATGGCGATCACGGTTGGGGCGGTTACGCACAAACAACCTTCTGGATCGACCCTGAAGAAGAAATGATTGTTATCAACATGACACAGTGCATTCCCTCTGGCTTCTACCCTATCCGTCAAGAATTACGCACCGCCGTTTATCAAGCGCTTGTTGATTAATTCGGTTGGGTCAATTCAAACAAATACTGGAAATTCAGAAGACACCCTCCCTTAATCCCTCCCAAAGGGAGGGAGATCAGATTTCTCCCCCTCTGGGGAGGCTAGGTGGGGTGCTGGCATTCAACTCTATTTGCGCTGTGAATAGTTCATCGCAAGTTCGGCATCCGTCGTGATAAATTTGAACTTGTCACCCCGATAGAGGTCTTTGCCGTATTCGATTGGATGCCCATCAGGGTCGAACGTGAGGCGGCGTTCTAGCATGAGCGGATCGCCGCCCTCAATGTCAAGCAGTTGCGCTTCGTAGGTGGTTGCGATGACTGGCTCCAAGCTCTGCGTGGCGCGGACGGCCGAAACGCCGTATTCCGTTTCCATAATTTCGTAGCCTGAGCGATCGACGTGATCGTGTTGCTCAAAGTTGGGGAAGCGTTCGGCCGAAATAAACCACTGCTCCAGCATCGCAGGTTCCCCATTCGCTAAACGGACGCGCACAATGTCGTAAATTGCGGCCGATACAGGCAAGCGCAATAGCTGCGCAATCGATTCATCTGCAACCGTCTGTTCAAACTTAATCCCCCGCGCCCCAGCCTGCATCCCCAACGCGCGAATCGCCAGCGTAAACGGCACAAACTTACCCGCAAAACGCTCGATGCGCGGCGTCGTCACATAGGTTCCACCACCGTGCCGCCGATCAACCAACCCACGTTCACGCAGCACATTGAACGCACGTCGCACCGTGAGTCGATTAACGCCCAGCCTACTGCTCATCTCCCGCTCAGACTGTAGCCGCTCCCCGTTTTGAAGATCACCAGAGTAAATTCGCTGCTCGATATTATTAGCTATCTGCTGATAAATCGGGCCAACTGCTTTTTTTTGCATAAAAGTTGTCGCATCAGATTAAGGTGTGTAAACTTAAAAGTGGTGTACACCAATTTGTATACCAGTATACCAGAATTTGAACCGCAGAGAGCGCGGGGAACATAGAGACATAAATAATAGTTGATTTATGTGATTATCATCACAGCCCTGCAAATACTGATGCATTTGAGTGATGATTGTCACCAATTATAGCTATTCCGCGCTCCCTACAGTTAATCTAATCTCCATAGAGAAGGGAATCCCACATGAAAACACATGCTCGTGTAGTCGTGATCGGCGGTGGCGTTGGCGGCTGTAGCGTCCTCTATCATCTTGCAAAACTTGGCTGGAAAGATGTTGTTCTACTAGAACGCGATGATTTGACCTCTGGAACAACGTGGCATTCGGCCGCGCAAGTCACTCGCTTTGGCGCAGTACAAACAATGGTTGGGCTGAAAGCATACAGCACCGACCTCTACAGTGAACTCAATAACGACCCTGATTTCCCAATGGGGTATCACAAAAACGACGGCGGTATTCGCCTCGCGCATACGCAGGACCATTTGGACGGCTATCGTCATTTTGTCGGCATGGCAAAAGGGATGGGCGTTGATTATGAGGTGTTGACACCTAGCGAAATGGCGGCCGTACACCCCCTTTTAAATGTTGAGGGGCTGGTTGGTGGTCTGTGGGATCCTGTCGATGGAGATATTGATCCCAGCAACCTGACGCGCGGGTTGGCGCATCAGGCAAAGAAATTAGGCGCAGAAGTGTATATGTACACGCCCTGCACCAATTTGACCCAAAAGAAAAACGGCGAATGGATCGTTCACACGCCCAAGGGTGACATTCATGCTGAGTTTATCGTCAACGCAACGGGCTATCGGGTTAACGAAGTCGGCCGAATGATCGGCGTTGAGCATCCCGTCATGTCGATGGAACATCAGTACATGATCACGACTGAGATTCCTGAGATTGTCAACTTCGGCAAACGTATCCCGCTGATTCGCGATCCAGGCGATGATTTTTACTGTCGTCAAGAACATAACGGCTTGCTGCTCGGTATTTATGAGCAGGGTTGCAAAACCTGGGGCATGGACGGCATTTCGCCTGACTTTACGGCAGCGCTGGAGCCACAGGACATGGATCGCCTGCTCGACAATTTTGATCGGGTGGCAATGCGTATGCCGCCGCTGGCTGACGTTGGCATTATCAATATGGTGAACGGCCCGATCACTTATTCGGCCGATGGGTTGCCGCTGATCGGCCGAATTCCTGGCATCCGCAACGCCTACTGCTGCCTTGGCCTCCGTGCTGGCATCGGTGAGGGAGGCGGCCTCGGCAAAATTCTTGCCGAAATCATGATCTACGGCGAGTCTGAATGGGACTCGTGGGTTCTCGATCCGCGCCGCTTCACCAAATACGCAACCGTTGAGTACACGGCGCTCAAGGCAATCGAAGAATATCAACAAGAGTTTGTGTTCCATCTGCCAGATGAGTTCCGCCCCGCAGGACGCCCCGCCAAAACAACGCCGCTCTATGATGTGCTTGACCAAAAGGGTGCAGAGTGGCGCTACATTGCGGGCTGGGAACGCAGCCTCTACTTCCACGACGCGGACAATCCAAAGCCACATCGGCCGAGTTTCCGCTTCTCCGATCATTTTGAAACAGTTGGCAAAGAGGTCAAAGGGGTTCGTGAACGGGCTGGTATCACCGAAATTTCAGGCTTTGCACGCTTTGAGATTAGCGGCGTGGGCACGGCCGCCTATCTCGACAGTATCAGCACAAACAAACTGCCGCGTGTTGGACGTCTCGGCCTGACCTATTTCTGTGATGAAAAAGGGCGCACTATCACAGAGGCAACGTTGACCCGATTGGGCAAAGATCGCTTCTGGTTACTGACGGCTGCTGCGGCCGAATATCACGATCTGGACTGGTTAAATGACCACAAACCAGACACAGTCCGCATCGACAACCTAACCGACAGCCACACCGCACTGCACCTCGCCGGCCCACGCGCTCGCGAAATTCTGCAAAAAGTCACCCGCGATGATGTGAGCAACAAAGGGCTGCGCTGGCTACGCACAAAAGAGATCAGCATCGGCATGGCGCGTGTACAAGCGTTGCGTGTCACCTTCACAGGCGAACTAGGCTATGAACTACACATGCCAATGGCCTATGTGCGCGGTGTTTATGATCGACTGGTTCGTGCAGGAGCCGCATTCAACATGGTTCACTTTGGACTGCTGGCAACAGAGTCCATGCGCCTTGAAAAATGCTATCGTGGTTGGAAAGCCGATCTCAGCACCGAGTTTACACCGCTTGAATCAGGGCTTGAACGGTTTGTCGATTTCAACAAAGGTGACTTCTTAGGCCGCGATGTGCTGCTTGCGCAAAAAGAGACCACACTACCCAAAATGTTTGTGCCGCTCATCGTTGACTGCAACATTGCTGCCGCACATGAGGGCGACCCAATTTGGTCTGGCAACGACCTTATCGGCGTGGTGACATCGGCCGGATATGGTCACACCATTGGCAAAAATATCGCAATGGGGTTTGTCGACACAGCCTACGCAGAACTCGGCACACAGCTTGAAATCTCGATCATCGGTAATCGTTATCCAGCAATGGTTGTCTCTGAACCGATTTTCGACCCCGACCACGAACGACCACGCGCCTAACCCTTAACCAAGGCTAGGTTTTCCTGTTGCGTGGACTGCCAGTCCGCGTTTCGGTTTTCCTGTTGCGTGGGCTGCTAGCCCGCGTTTCGGACAAACGGACAGGCTGTCCGTTCAACAGAGTTAAGTATTCTTGTTGCGTGGACTGCTAGTCCGCGTTTCGGATGAACGGACAGGCTGTCCGTTCATCAAGGTTAGGTTTTCTTGTTGCTGGACTGTTAGTCCGCGTTTCGATTATTTTTGTAAGGGAATATTATGTACGATAACAGTATTCAACTGATTCAAATGCCAGAATATGACTCAATCTCGGTGTGTGTACACAACGAGGTTGATGGATTATTTGCATTGGGTGAACGGATAAATGCGCGTTTTGAAGCCGCTTATATGAATGGTTATAACTGGGATGCCGTCATTCAATGTTATGTTCGCACCCTCGATCCTGAGCTGATGAACGATGTGCAAACAAGTCCAGAGGCGGGCATGTTCTCAGCTTACATGAGCTATAGTCCTAACAATCTTGCAAAAATGCAGCGATTTGAAGCGCATGTTCGCACGATATTGATGGATGAGGATGCGCTCATGGCATTTATTGAAGAAAACCAAGACAAAATCGAGTGGGATTAAGTGCGCCACAAAAAGTGCTTAAAGGCGGGTCAACCCATATCCTGACTAACGATCTTCTCTTGACACAATCTAACCATCACCCCACATCCCACACCACCCACAAACACAAATCACAGTAGAGCTAATAAACCATGGCAAAAAAACGTAGAAAAGGCGGCGGTCGCGCTGCAAGACATGCGCTGCGGGCAGCAACAAACAAAAACAAACCAAATCCGATTAAAGCGGGTTTGCGCGGCGGACAATATAAGCCGTTAACCGATGAAGAAGTGTTGCGAATTCACAACACGGCGCTCGATGTCTTAGAGCAAATTGGGATGGGAACACCAATCCCTGAACTGGTTGAGCCAGCGGTTAAGCGCGGCGCGTTCATGAAAAATGGACGCCTCTGCTATCCGCGTGCGCTGATGGAGGAGATTATTGCGGGAGCGGCACGTGAGTTTACGCTTCACGCACGCAACCCAAAACATGATCTGCGTTTAGGCAAAGAGCAAGTGCATTACGGCACGGGCGGCGCGGCAATTTCGGTACTTGACTTCAAGACGGGTGAGTATCGGGACTCGTCCCTAATCGATATTTATGACTTTGCCCGTCTGTGTGATCAGCTAGACAATGTTCACTGGTTCACACGCTCAGTCATTGCCTCAGAGCTACAAGATCCCCATGAGCTAGACATCAACACCGCATACACACTGATGGCTGGCACGCAGAAGCATGTCGGTACGGCAATCACCGTTCCTGAGATGGTGGAGCCAGTGGTTGACCTGTTTGACATCGTAGGCGGCGGCAAAGGCTCCTTTGCCGCCAAACCGTTTTGCAAACTGCATACCAGCCCAATTGTGCCGCCGTTGCGTTATGGCGCAGATGCTTCTTACACGATTTTGGAAGCGATTAAACACAACTGGCCGATCAACGCGATCACCGCAGGACAGTCGGGCGCAACGTCACCCGCAGCATTGGCTGGCACACTGGTGCAGACCCATGCCGAAACGCTGGCGGCACTGGCGATGGTCAATATTTGGTCACCAGGGCATGAGTTTATCTTTAGCAACTGGCCTTTTGTGGCTGATTTGCGTACAGGATCGATGACGGGCGGCAGCGCCGAAGGTGGGCTGCTCAACTCTGCATCTGCACAGCTTTGCAACGCGATTAACTTACCAAGCGGCGTTGCGGGCGGAATGCCCGACTCGAAATTGCCCGATATGCAGGCAGGGTATGAAAGCGGGATTCCAAACGTCATGATTGGGCTGGCTGGGGCAAACCTCATTTATGAATCATCGGGGATGCTCGCTAGTTTGCTAGGCTGTTCGTTCGAGGCATTTGTGATCAACAACGAGATTGCTGGCAACTGCTTACGCGCCATTCGCGGAATTGAAGTCACGGAAAAGACGTTAAGTTTTGACGTGATTAAAGAAGGCGTCTTTGGCGCAGGTCACTTCTTGGGCGCTGACCAAACGATTGAGATTATGGAAACTGAATATCTGTATCCGCCAATTGGCAACCGCATGACGCCGATGGAGTGGAAGGAGTTTGGGTCACAGGATATTTGGACGGTGGCACGCGAAAAAGTGACATCGATGATGCAGCATTACCCAAGCTATATCACGCCAGAACAGGATGCAGCTATTCGAGCGAAGTTTGATTTGAAAATTTCGGCCGAAGACATCTCCCCAATCTCGCGCCGCTGGTAATCACAAGTAACAGCCACGATGTAGATCGTGGCTGTTATCACAATTATCAACCACAGGACCGAGGCAAGTTTGGCAAGACGCTACATAGACTCTAACGTCCGAACTGATGGATCACATAGTCAACAAACGTGCTGGCCGGCGCACCCAGCACCCGATCTTTGTGCCAAATCAATTGGGCAGTCATGTTTAATTTGCGCCCCTCCAGCGCCAATTCCGCCAACTGTCCGCTGCCAATTTCCGCCTCAACAGCAAACCCTGGCAACATTGCCAACCCCACCCCTTCCATCACGCAACGTTTGATCGCTTCCATGTTGTGAATTTCAAATGCCTCGTTTAGAACAACCCCCGCTTCAGCCACACGGCGCTCAAACAGCTTGCGCGTGTATGCACCTTTTTGCTGCATGATAAACGTTTCATGCTTGAGCATTTCAAAACTGACCGTTTGTAAACGGCTCAGCGGGTGGCTGGGCGCAGCGATAAGCCGCATTGTGTCACGCCACAGCGCACGCGACGACAGCGTGGGAATATCAAACGGGGCTTCTAGCACAATTGCCGCGTCAAATTCGCCGCGCCGCAGCGGTTCGAGCATGTAAATGCTGGGGCGCGAGACAACAATATTGACATGGACGTCTGGGTAGCGTTGGTTGAACTGTTTTAGAATGGCGGGCATCCGATGGACGCAAATCGATTGGACGATGCAAACCGTGATGGAGCCTGAGAGCTTTTTTTCGGCCGAACCAATCAATTCCGCCCGCATCGCCAACTCAACCAACTCTTGCGCCGTCTCCCGAAACTGCTTACCCGCCGTCGTCATCACCGCATACTTTCCCACCCGATCAAATAAATCATAGCCCAACGACTTCTCCAATCTTTTGACATGCACAGACACCGTCGGCTGCGCAATATCAAGCGCCTCCGCCGCCCGCGAAAAACTATTCTGCTGTGCAATTGCTAAAAATGTAACAACATGTTTCAAATCAATCATTGTTTACCAGGTAAACATATTGCGACAACTATGCGAATCAATATGCGAGTTTACCATTTATATGAGCTTATCTATTAAGAAAAGCAATACGATTCATTATGGATATATTATTGATGATAATCAATTTCGTTGCTACTATCGGAGGCTGTCCTCAAAATCAATGGAGAAGGTATAAAATTTATGAGCATTCACTATCTGAAAAAAGCGCCAAAAACTTCCGCAACTAATGAGAATAACGTTCGCGATGTCGTAAAAGGCATTCTGGACGACGTTCGCGCAGGGGGCGAGGAACGCGCACGGGCCTATGCTGTCAAATTTGACAACTGGGAAAAGGACGTCATCGTTTCCCGCGCCGACATCGATGCAGCAACTGCTCAACTAAGCGACCAAGAAAAACAAGACATCCAGATTGCACATCAGCGCGTCAAACGCTTTGCACAAGCACAGCGCGACAGCATGACCGACTTTGAATATGTTGAGGATGGCGTCACGCTGGGCCACAGGAATATTGCGGTCAATACGGCTGGCTGTTATGTGCCAGGCGGACGTTATGCACACATTGCATCGGCCATTATGAGCGTCACAACGGCCAAGGTTGCAGGGGTGAAAAATGTGGTTGCCTGTTCGCCGGGTAAGGCTGGCGTAGGCGTACATCCATCAATTTTGTATACGCTAGACCTCTGCGGTGCTGATACTATTTTAGCCTTAGGCGGTGTGCAGGGCGTGGCGGCAATGGCGTTTGGCTTATTTACGGGTCACAAGGCGGACATTTTGGTGGGGCCGGGCAATGCTTATGTAGCGGAGGCAAAGCGCATGTTGTTTGGTGAGGTTGGCATTGACCTGTTTGCAGGGCCAACTGAGAGCGCAGTGATTGCGGACGATTCGGCCGATTCTCACATTGTCGCCACCGACCTTGTCAGCCAAGCTGAACACGGCGTCGACTCCCCCGTTTGGCTATTCACCACCAGCCAGCGCGTTGCTGATGAAGTTGGCGCACTCATGCCACAACTCATCGACAAACTGCCCACCTCTCCTAAACAAGCGGCAACCGCAGCGTGGCGCGACTATGGCGAAATTGTTTTGTGCGACACACGCGAAGAAGTTGTCACAGTCAGCGATGAACACGGCGCAGAGCACTTGCAAGTGATAGCGGACGATCTCGACTGGTGGCACGCCAATCTGACTACCTATGGCTCGCTCTTTTTGGGCGAAGAAACAACGGTCACATACGGCGATAAAGTCAGCGGACCAAACCACATTTTGCCAACCAAAAACGCGGCGCGTTACACGGGCGGCTTAAACGTCAGCAAATTTATCAAAACATTAACCTATCAAAAGATGACCCGCGCAGCTAGCCTTGAACTTGGCCCTGTTGCAGCTCGCATTTCGCGGGCAGAAGGGATGGAAGCGCATGCCCGTTCGGCCGATGTGCGCATCGAAAAGTATCAAAGCTCCTAAGAATTTTGACCTTACACTTACACACCTTAAACTTATCAAAAGGTATCGGGCGGGAAACGTTAATTGAGCCTGTCGAAGTTAACAGTCTCCCGTCCCGTTTGTAAGTCCTCAAAATCTAATGAGCCTGCAAATGGCCATCAAATAAACTCTACTCAACAGAAAAGGATACGTCATGCACTTAGCTAAATTCCCACGTCGTCGCTACACACACGGCTATACACCAATTGAAGCAATGCCCAACCTAAGCAAACACCTAGGCGGTGCGAACCTCTTTGTCAAGCGCGATGACTTGCTTGGTCTAGCTGGCGGCGGCAACAAAACACGCAAGCTAGAGTTCCTTGTAGCTGATGCACTCAACCAAGGTGCTGACACCTTAATCACAGTTGGCGCACCACAATCAAACCACTGCCGATTGACCTTAGCGGCAGCGGTCAAAGAAGGGTTGAAATGCCAGCTCGTTCTAGAAGAACGTGTTCCAAACAGCTACGACCCAAACGCAAGCGGTAACAACTTCCTGTTCAGACTGCTTGGTGTTGAAAAAATCAAAGTGGTTAAGGCAGGCACAGACACAGGTGCAGCAATGCAAGGGCTTGCAGACGACCTGATCGCTGCTGGGCGCAAACCATACATCATCACAGGTGGTGGCTCCAACAAAATTGGCTGCCTTGGCTATACAAGCTGTGCCGAAGAAATTTTGACGCAAACACACGAAATGGGTCTGAAAATCGATCATATCGTATGTTCAAGCGGCAGCGGTGGCACACATGCAGGTTTGGCGACAGGTTTGTCAGGCAACAATGCCAACATCCCCCTGCTCGGCATCAGCACGCGCGGAACAAAAGCGGCACTTGAAGAAAAGTTTTTCAAGTTATCAAATGAAGCGGCCGAGATGATTGGCATCCGTGGTGGCGTTCCGCGTGAAATGTTCAACGTCAATGATGAGTATGTTGGTGAGGGTTATTCACTACCAACAGACGCCATGATTGAAGCAGTTCAACTGTTTGCACGCCTCGAATGCATTTTGCTCGACCCAGTTTATACGGGCAAAACAGCGGCAGGCATGATTGACCTTGTGCGCAAAGGGTACTTTGGCGCAGACGACAACGTGCTATTTGTACATTCGGGCGGTAGCCCAGCCCTGTTTGCTTATCAGGATGTTGTTCTAGGATAGCAGATCACAAGTAATTATTGACGAAACCCTCAGAGGTCTTTATTCACACGCCAGAACGGATGATGACAAACCTCTGAGGCTTATTGGCGGAAAGTAGACAACGAAAAATTACAGAGAGATCATACTCGCCGCTTTTCACCTTCTCCTTTCCGCCTTCCGCACTCATGGAAAAAACAGTTGGCGTCATTGGTGGCCTTGGCCCCGAGGCAACTATCGACTTCTACCAAAAGCTGCTTGCCAAAAGTGGTGCAGCAACCGATCAAGATCACCTGCATGTCCTCATCAATAGCAATCCCAAAGTCCCCGATCGCCAAAAGGCGTTAGCAGGAACAGGCCCGTCCAGCGGACCAGCGCTGGTTGAGACGGCACAGGTTTTGGAACAGGCGGGTGCGGAATTCTTGGTGATGGTGTGCAACACGGCACATGCATACGAACAGGACATTCGCGCCGCGACAACTATCCCGTTTATCAGCATTCTGTCTGAGAGCGTCATGGCTAGTTTGCGCTCAGCTCCCAACTTACAGCGGGCGGGGTTAATGGCAGCAACGGGTTGTGTGGACGCGCGTTTGTATCAGGCGCAGTTTGAGGCCGCAGGGGTTGACTGTGTTGTTCCTACTTCGGCCGAACAAACAACCCTCATGCAGCTTATCTACCGCATCAAGTCAGGCGATCACGCGCCCGATATTGCAGAGCAGATGATCAAACTTGCTGACACGCTGATCGACCGTGGCGCAGAAATTATCCTTGCGGCCTGCACAGAAATTCCTTTGGCTCTGAAGCCTAGCGATATTGCTAAACCTTTGCTGGATTGTACCGAGATTTTAGTGGATGCAACGATTGCATTTGCACGTTGTGAAGCAACAAATGTTGCTGAATAAAGTTTTATAAGCTTGTTGACAATTCGGCCGAAAACTCCTATAAACCAATTCTCAATAGAAGAAGTGGGTGGGTGTTGTTTATGAGAAGAACAGACACCCACATACCCCCTTGAGGGGAGATGGAGATTTACAATATGAAAAGACGCGAATTTTTAGGATTAGCAGGTGCAACAACAGCCGCTATGGCCACCATTGGGTGTGCCTCGCAGACAGAACTCGCTGGTGAGGCGGCTTCGGATGCAGCGTTACCCGAAATAAACATGGAGATCGCGACGAGTTGGCCTTTGTCACTCGATACAATCTTTGGTGGTGCTGAAATCTTTGCGGCGCGTGTCAGCGCCATGACAGGCGGCAAGCTAAACTTTACACCACGCGCTGCGGGTGAGTTGGCAGGCGGGACAGAAGTTCTCAATGTAGTTGAAGCTGGATCAGTTCCAGTAGGTCATACCGCTTCTTACTACTACATTGGTAAAAGCCCCGCAACCGCATTTGGAACAGCTCTTCCCTTTGGTCTAACGGCACGTCAGCAAAACTCATGGCTCTACGAAGGCGGCGGGTTAGAGCTGATGCAAGATTTCTACGCTGAAAGATTCGGCGTCATCCAATTCCCAGCGGGCAACACCGGTGCGCAGATGGGTGGTTGGTACAATAAAGAAATCAACACGCCCAATGACATCAAAGGTTTGAAGATGCGTATTCCTGGGCTTGGCGGCAAGGTGATGGATCGTTTGGGAGCAACTGTTCAGGTTATCCCTGGCGGTGAAATTTTCCAAGCGTTGCAAACAGGCGGGATTGACGCGACTGAGTGGGTTGGCCCATATGATGACCAGAAAATGGGTTTCCACACCGTTACCAAATATTACTACTATCCCGGATGGTGGGAACCAGGCCCCACGCTCGAAGTTCAGATTAATCTGGACGAGTGGAACAAGATGCCAGAAATCTATCAAGAGATTATCAAAACAGCATCGGTTGAGGCCAACATGGGCATGATGGCCCGTTACGACGCAAAGAACGTTCCGGCGCTGGCTCAGTTACGCGATGAGAGCGACATTGAAATGCGTCCGTTCTCGGATGAGGTTTTGCAAGCGGCCGAAGAAGCGGCATTCTCGCTCTATGATGAATTGCAGCAGGAAGATAGCGACTTCAAGACCATTTTCGCACAGTGGAAATCATTCCGTGACGGGATTCAAGAGTGGCATGGCTTCAATGAGGCGCGTTACTTGAACTATCTCGGTGGTGCATAAGTAAGCTTTACACAGGTTTCAATAATCAGCCGAAACACCTCATTTCGGCCGATTGTTGATAATAAAAAAGCGCGGACTTCCGCGCTTTTTTTGATCAACTAAATAAACAATATCAAAGCCCTGACCA
>JBMZDF010000080.1:0-16516 GCA_049614105.1 Promineifilaceae bacterium (SeqCode) | reverse complement strand
CGACACGCCGCTGCGACTTCGACACGTTGCTGTGACTTCGACAAGCTGCTGCGACTTCGACACGCTCAGTCTACGCTATCGTCACCAACCTATTTGAAACACACCCTTTAGATATTCAGGTTCTCAGGAAGAACTAAACAGCGGGCTTTTTCACTTTGCAGCATGGTTGCTGTGGTCTATGTATGTTATGTGGATTTATGAGGTTAGAATACGGGGGATTCGCCACAATTCGGATTGATATGGTGTGCGGTTTGCACACTATGGGTCATGAAGCTGGCTGCTGAGGAGGGCGATGTAGAGGTTGAGAATTTCGGCCGAATTTCTCAACTCAAGCCCACATAACTGCTCAATCCGATTCAACCGCTTCACCAACGTGTTGCGATGCACATGCAGCTTTTGCGCCGTCAACGTCAGCGAAAAATCGTTTGTGCAGTAGGAAAATAACGTTGTGACCAAATCGGTGCGGTGCGCTTGGTCATGTGATTTAAGCGCGTTGATATATTTTATATAGCGGTTGTTATTGTGCTGCTGTGGTGTCAGTTGATAAAGCCAGTGGAGTAAGCCCAACTCATCAAATGCCTGCACACCAGCGAGGTTTGACTGTTTCGCCGCAATTTCGGTGGCTTCAAGCGCCTCTTGATAGCTCTGACGCACGTTTTGCGGGCTAGCGTCTGCGTATGCTTGCCCAACCCCAATTTGTAACAGCCACTGCGGATGTGCCAAATATTCATAAAGTTGATGCGCGATTTTGGCCCCGTTGGTGGTTGTGTCACAAGCAACCATCATGACAAGATGATCGCCCCGCCACGCTTTGAGCGCATGATGATTGTGTTCAAGCAGCCAGTTGTCAACCGCCGTGCCAAACGATTGTTGGCTAGCGGGGTCGGTCGGCACGCCATAGACGACGAGCGCCTGACGCGGGCGATGTAGTTGATAATCGAGACGGCGGGCCTGTCGTTTGAGCTGGCTTAAATCTTGTGGCTCACGCAGCAGATTGGCAAAAAAGTCGCTGCTTAGGGCGTTACGGACATCACGGGCCGCATTTTCCCTGAGCAAGATCAGCGCGGCGGCCGTGGTCGCTTGGTTGATTAGCTCGCGCTCAAGCGGGTGGCTAATCGCACGGTCCGCGATGATCCACATCAGGCCATGTACATCATCATTGATGAGAATGGGCGAGACAATGCGCCCCAACGTCACCCCAATTATGGGGAGCGGTTCGATAAAGAGTGGTTTGAGGCTGCGGCGGGCGCGATGGTAAACGCCGTGTTCGATGAGCTGGCGCGTATGTTGGGCAGATGTTCGGCCGAATTGGACACACTGCTCCCGCGCCAAATCGACCTCTCCAGCCTTTGCATCTGCCACAATGTAGTGGGCCGGATCTTCAATGCAAACAGAGCGTTCAAGCCGCTTAGCAACCATCTGAACCAAATCGTTTAAGTTGCCGTTGCGCAGCAGCAGGTCGGTAAAATCTTGGTTGATTTTACGGGCATGGGTGAGTAATTCGACACGATCCATTCTCTTGACCTTCAGCGTTTTTAATCGTTTAGGTTGTCTATTCTAAATCGGGATTGATACCGTAAATTACATTTGTGGGCAAGGATGGGTGAAAAGATGTAAGCTGCTGGCGTAGCGGCTCGATTTGTTCAGGAACAATCGCGTAGAACGAGACAAATTTGTTGCTTGATAACACGTCATTTGGCAACCCCCAGCGCCCAACAAGCGTCCACTGTTTCGGAACGCCGCCGATTAGCGCGTCAGCCCAACTGTCAAAAATAATCGCGATGGCGGCATCTTTGTTGCGGGCGAGGGCGTGAAAGTTTTTACGATCGTAGCTGCCGCTTTCAATCAGGTCAACGATTTCGATTGTGCCGAGGCCGACGAGATCAACCAGATGCAGGTCGGCGTAGTAGTTGATCGCGCCGATGTCGTTGGCAACGATTGCTTGGCCGTTGTAGTTTTGGTGGAGGAATCGGCCGATTTGCACCTGTCGCTCATAAACATTGTTCATCGAAAGCACGGCACGTCTGGTGGAGTCGATGCCCCGAAGCGCAAAAGGGACAGTAAACAAGCCAATAACAACGCCGATAACAAGATAGTTTATATTTTGAGGGGAAATCAGGAGGCGAATGACATGCATGAACCCAGGTTTTCGCAGATCGTTTTTGTTGTTTGCAAATTCCCGCTTAATCCACGCACCGATATTTTTGTAGTCGAGCGCAACCACAACAAGTCCTAAAGCAACGATATACGCATCGTAACGGAGGGCGTCGAGATGACTGCCTTTGGCAACGAAAACAAAGGGAAGATGGGCAAGGGTGGCAAGAATGAACAGGAGACGCAGGAGTTGCGGTTGCTCCCAAAAAGACGTGCCGCGCTGTTTGGTAAAGCGATAGAGGGTGATAATCAGCAGCGGCGTCAAGACGTATGCTTCGTGTAGCGAATCTAAGATGTGTTGAAGCAGTGAGAACAAGCCGCTAGGGGTGAGGGTGGTTGTGTTGCCTTTGAGCACAACGGAATTGGGGAGAAATAGCCAGCCTTGGTTGGTCGAGTATCGGCCGAAAGCCAAAATCGGCAGCGCTACCAACCCCCCGATCAACACCGCCGTTTTCCAACGGCCGCGCAGGGCAAGCAGGCCCAACACGATACTGACCAAAAATAACCCTTCATAACGGGCTAGCGGCAGCAATGCGCCCAAGATGACGAATTGTGCCAAGTGGCGGCTATGTGGCGCATCGGCGGCTAAGATTTGTGCGGCCGACCACGCAAAGGCGAGCGTGAGCAAGGTGTGCAAAATGTGTTCGAGACCGAGAAAGGTAAGCGCGGGGAGTGGAATCAGGAGCGCGATGGTGAGCGTGATAAGCGCGATTGTCAATGGGGAATGATAGGTTGTGTGGAGAATTCGGCCGATAACCACAACCACCAACATGCTCAACGCCACATTGATCACCAGCGGATAAATCACGCCAACGCCAAAAATAGCCATTGGCAGCGCGTTGAGAAGCGGCCACACCATCGAAGAGGAGGACGAACTAAACTCGAAAGGCGTAACGCCCCATAACTGATGCAGGGTTAAGTTTTTGCTGACCGCCAGATGGATGTAGGCATCATCAATCGCATAGGCAAAATGGCCGCCGTTAAGGCGCAACGCCGCAAACAGCATGACAGCAATCAAAGTGAGAAATAGGATAGATGGGAGAATTAAATAAGTTCGGCGCATGAGGATTACTACGATTGTTTGCCAGTATAGGCGGAAATAGCGCCGAACGCGATAGGTTTTTGGGGTTGTTTTATGGGAAGCCGCAAGCCAGTTAGCGCGTTTCTCCATTCATTATTCATCATTTTTCTTCCCGCCTTCTCTCAATCCAGTGATGCTGTTATGGGGATGTTGTACAATTCATAGATGCTTGATTGGAAACAGGGTGGCCGTTTCGGCCGATTTACGGTCATCAACTTAATCGCCAATATCCTCGTTATCATCTGGGGCGGCTTTGTCAGCGCCAGTGGTGCAGGTGACGGCTGCGGCGCGAGCTGGCCGCTTTGCGCTGACGCAGCGGTGCGCGAGGCGAGCCAGCTAGAGACATTTATCGAGCTGTTCCATCGGGCGACCAGCGGAATTGTGCTCATCATGGCGCTTGTGATGCTGCTTTGGGCGCGGCGACTGTTCCCCGCAGGAGATCGCGTGCGCTGGGCGGCAACTGGCTCGATGATTTTTATGCTGGGCGAGGCTGCAATCGGCGCGTTTATCGTCATTTTTCGGCTGGTTGCAGAGAGCGAGTCGCTGGCGCGTGCGTTTACGCAGCCGCTCCATTTAGTCAATACTTATTTGCTGCTTGCGTTTTTAGGCATCACCGTTTTGTATGCACATGGTCAGCCGCAAATTGAAAAGAACCAGCGATTTACGCGTCTGCTGCTTGTTGGCTTGCTTGGTTTGCTGTTGTTGAGCGCGTTTGGAACGCTGGCGAGTTTGGCAAGCACCATTTTCCCATCCGATACGTTTATCGAGGGGGTGCGCAAAGATTTTTCGGCCGAAGCACACTATCTCATCCGCCTCCGCATCTGGCATCCAATTATTGCGACAACGGTTGGCGTCTATCTTTTGTGGCTCGTTAAACAAGTGCCGCAAGCCGCGTTCGTTGGCACAGCGGCGCTTGGATTGTTCGCTTTGCAATATGCATTTGGGATTTTGAACGCCGTGTTGCTGACGCCGATTTGGCTCCAGCTAACCCATTTGCTACTTTCTGATTTGATTTGGCTGGCTATGATTTGGTTCAGCGCCATCGCGCTTGCGCCCGCCAGCCGTCGCCAACCGCTTACCCCTACATTCGCAACTGATTAATGATGACAACTTGGAAAATTGGCACGGTCGGATTTGGTTACAAACAATGGCTTGGGACATTCTACCCTGAGCGGATGCAGTCCAGCCGTTTTTTACCCTATTATGCGGAGTGGTTTGATTCGGCCGAAATTGACTCCACCTTCTACGGCACGCCCAAACTCACCTCTGTCCAAAAATGGCGGCGCGACGTGCCGCCCAACTTCACATTCTGCCCCAAAACGCCGCGCTCGATTACACACGACACGCCGCTTGAGCACGCCGTTGCGCCGATGACCGAGTTTGTTGAGCGGGTTCAACTGCTTGGGAACAAGCTGGGCGCGATTTTGATTCAATATCCCGCGACGCTGACGGTTAGTTCGCTGATGCCGCTCGATCGGTTTTTGGCACAGCTTCCGCGTGATGTGCGTTATGCGATTGAGTTTCGGCATCCCTCTTGGGAACGAAACGAGGTGGATGCAATGCTGCGGGCGCACAATGTGGCGCGGGTAGTTGCCGATTATGGGCAGGCCAACGAGCACAGGATGACGCCGTTTGTGGTGCGAAATTCGGCCGATTTTCTCTACCTGCGTTTCATTGGCTGGCACGGGGCATTTAATACTAAAAATATGGTCAAGCTCAATCAGCGCCCACGTCTCGAACGTTGGCAAACTGTGTTGCAGCCGCATCTTAAGCAGGTTAAAACGGTTTATGCTTACATGAACAACGATTACAGTGGCTACTCAATCGCAACGGCCAACCTGCTCAAACAATTGCTTGGTTTGCCCAATGGACACCCGAAAATCTTCAAACAGCAATCATTATTTTGAATAGAGAAATTGCCGCGAGTTGGATAGGCGGCCTCGGCCGAAACAGAACGCTTCGACCAATAAGCCTCAGAGGTTTGTCGTCGTCTACTCTGGTCTGTGCATAAAAACCTCTGAGGTTTTCGTCAATGACTAATTGTAATCTGCTTAGTTACCCCAAAGGAAATTTATGAGTATCGATGCCGCAAATATGCGAATTAGCTATGAGCGTAGCGCCTTAGACAAGGTTGATTTGGAGGCCAACCCGCTTGACATGTTTAAGCAGTGGATGGCTGATGCCGTTGAGATTGGCATTTTGGAGCCAAATGCGATGACGTTGGCGACCGTTTCGGCCGATGGAACACCCTCCGCCCGCATGGTTTTGTTGAAGGGCGTGGATCACGGCTTCCGCTTTTTTACCAATTATGAAAGCGCCAAGGCGCAGGATTTGGCTGTAAATGCGCAGGCGGCACTCGTTTTTTACTGGGATCAACTGCACAGATCGGTCCGAATTGTCGGAACTGTCGAAAAATTAACGGCAGAGGCGTCGTTAGCGTATTATCATTCTCGTCCACGTGGTAGCCAGATTGGTGCATGGACATCGCCGCAGAGCACAATTTTGGATAACCGTGAGGTGCTAGAAGCGCGAGAACGAGAAATGGTTGCGCGATTTAGTGATTCGGCCGAAATCCCACTTCCCCCATTTTGGGGCGGTTACCGAGTCAATCCGCGAACGATTGAGTTCTGGCAAGGGCGCAAAAGCCGCTTGCACGACCGCTTCCGCTATACACAAATCAATACAGGTGGCTGGCAAGTTGATCGTCTTGCCCCCTAGTTTGATTTGAACCGAGCAGTTTTGTGAAACCACCTATTTGTGAAGTATGTAGCACCTATCTTCGTGCTGATTCTGCCCAATCAACCACCCAAGGCAACCTTGTTCGCTTTGCTAATTATGAGCCGCTGCCTGATGGCATGGTGGGACATCCCACAGGGCTTGAATGGTTTTGTGGAAACCATGTTGAAGCGGCGAAGGGCCTGACGCATCTTAGTTCGTCCGCAGCGATAGCACAAATTCGGACATCGGAACAGAGTTTGGCGAGTCGTTGGCAAGAGAAAACGATGGATGGGGGAGCGGTTCGGCCGAAAACGCCTTTCTCCCACTTTATCGTCACCCGCTTCAATTTGCGCATGTGGAAAAACGTGACGCCAACCAAGGAGTGGCTTGCGCACCGACTTGATCTGTTTGAACAGTTTTGTTTTCCCTCTGTGCTTGGGCAGAAAAACCAGAACTTTACGTGGCTGCTTCTGTTTGATGAAGCCACGCCCGACGATTTTCGGACCCGTATCGGCCGATTTGCCGAAGCGGACAACATTGATGTGCTTTACATGCAGGGATTTGATCTCCAGCATTTAACGCGCGAGATTCAGAAGCGTATCCCTGCTGAGAAAACGCACCTGATTACAACCACGCTCGACAATGACGATGCGCTGGCCGAGGACTATGTTGAGCGCATCCAAGCCGCGTTCCGTGGGCAGCGGTTTGAGCTGCTGAATGCGTCGAACGGGCTGCGATATGATGTGGTGGGTGGCAAACTGTACCGTTGTACCGTTGCGAGCAATCCGTTTATTTCGCTGATTGAACAGATAAATGTCGATCAATCTGTGATGACTATTGCGGCCTGTTTGCCGCACAGCACGATTGCCAAACGCTTCCCACGTTTAACAAATTTAGAAACAGAGCCGCTGTGGATGCAGGTTGTGCATGAGCGCAATCTGGAGATAACTAATTTGGCGGGACGCCAGCGCGTGCCGCTTTCGATGTTAACTGAACGCTTCCATCTGAAGCATCCACACGCTCATATCCGTGAAAACGCAAGCGTTATCCGCTTGCAAAATATGCGTGCGCGTGCTGAACGTGTGATGATCGATGCATTACCCGATGAGTTCAAGCTAAAGCTGCGTATGCAACTGAGTAAATTTCTCCGACAGCAATTTACTGAGTAAATTCTTCCGAAAATAATCTTATGAGTTTTCCAAAACCATTTTTTCGTTGGCGTCCCCATCCTTGGCACGGGCTAGAAATTGGGCAGAAGCCGCCCGAACTTGTTCATGCTTTTATCGAAATTACCCCCTTTGATGCAGTTAAATACGAAGTGGACAAATTGACGGGCTACACGATTGTTGATCGCCCGCAGCGCACGTCAGCAATTCCGCCGACGCTCTACGGATTTATTCCGCGCACCTATTGTCACGAAAATGTGTGCGCCCTTTCCCCGCGTTCCAAGCAGGGGGATGGTGACCCGCTCGACATTTGTGTCTTTAGCGAACGGCCGATTGCACGTGGCGAAATCATTGTCAACGCACGTGTCGTTGGCGGTTTGCAGATGGTAGACGACGATGAGGCTGATGACAAAATTATCGCGGTTCTTGAAAATGACCAGATGTGGGGTGATGTCACCGACATCTCTCAACTGCCTGACAACCTGATCAAGCGCCTTACACATTACTTCAACACCTACAAACTGTTGCCAGGCGACGCCTTTCAACGTGTTGAAATCAGCGAAATCTACGGGCGTGAGCATGCGCTTAGAGTAGTTAACGCTGCGGCCGAAGACTATGAACTAGTGTTTGGCGGATAGTGTACAACGTGGGAAATGGTAGGGGAATCATCGACAGATTGGTCTGTCAGCAGAACTATTTTGGGGAAATACTTGCTGATTGAATGACCAGAAACCGATAGACAAAACAAAAAGAGCCTCCATATTGGAAGCTCTTTTTCGTTTAAATAATGGGTGTGTGACAATGACGTGGACTGAGCTTGTCGAAGTCGCAACGGCGTGTCGCTCAGGCTTCGGCAAGCTCAGCCACCGCTCTTTACTCAAATGAAGCACACCCTTAAATAATAACTATGCGGTTACTGGTTAGCCGCCTGCAACAGCTCTGATAGCTGGCAAAAGTGCCTGTTCCGCAATTGCGTACCAAGGGGTAGGGAAGAAGCCTAAGATGAGCGTCACAGCCGTTGTGATGCCAATCGCAAGCGATAGACCCGTTGGCATTGACTGAACTTGGCCCGGCCCTTCAAACATGAAAGCGTTGTAAACGGGGCGCAAGTAGTAGAAGGCTGAGATAACGCTGGTGAGCGCACCAACCACTGCAAGCCATATCAACCCGCTCTCAACGGCGGTCTGGAAGATGTAGAACTTGCCCGTGAAGCCACCCGTGAGCGGAATGCCTGTCAGCGACAGCATGATATACATCAGGACGAGTGCAAACTTTGGATTGCGCTTTGCAAGCCCTTTGTAATCATCCAGCAACAACCCTTCTTGACCAGAGAAGCGTTCCATCGCCATAACGAGGGCAAACGCTGCAAGGTTGGTGAAGAGATAGGTCATCATGTAGTAGAGGGCTGCGCTGACGCCAGAGCGTCCTGTTGCAAGACCCATCATGATGTACCCAGCATGGGCGATACTTGAGTAAGCCAGCATGCGTTTGATGTTGGTTTGGGTGATGGCTGAGACGTTGCCAACAATCATTGTGATGGCAGCCAAGACGGCGATTGCAGGTGCCCAATCGGCCGAAATCGACTCAAACGACCCGGCAAACACGCGAATCATTGCCGCGAAACCGCCCAATTTTGCGCCAACCGACATGAACGCAGTGACGGCCGTAGGCGCACCCTCGTACACATCAGGTGTCCACATGTGGAAAGGAACCGAGCCGACCTTGAATCCAAAGCCAACCAGCAGCATTGCAACACCCGTCATGCCAATTGCACCGCTGCCACTAATGTTGGCCGCGATAATCGACAGCGCGGTTGAACCCGTCGCCCCATAAATCAGAGCGATGCCGAACACAAGGAAGCCAGATGAGAACGCACCGAGTAAGAAATACTTGAGCGCAGATTCTTCCGACTCAGCGCTTGTGCGGTTGAAGCCTGACAGAATGTAAAGCGGGATTGACAGCAATTCGAGCGCCAAAAAGACGATAACGAGGTCGGCCGCCATGCCCATCAACATCATGCCGCAAATCGAGAACAGCATGAGGAAGTAAAACTCACCCCGTGCGATACCCGCGCTTTTGACGTACCCAATCGACATCATCACGGCTAAGATGCCGGTGATCAGATAGAGGGCGTTGAGGAACGTGCCGAAGTTATCGAGCACAACCATGGGGGTTCCCGCACTGGTGAGGAACGCATCGGCCGAACTATTCCACTGTAGAAAAGTGATGAGCAATGCCGGTACGAGCCCAACAAGGGAGAGCCACGCGGTCACGTGCCTATTTTCCGTTTTGATGTTTAAGTCAATAAACATCAAGATGATTCCCCAGACTGCAACAATCAGAAAGGGAGTCACAATACCTGCATTTTGAACAGAATCTGCAAACATAAGGAGCCTTTACACAACAAAACCCGTTGTTTAATCACGGGCAACTCATTTGAAACAATTTTCACAATTCTACCATTGCAAGGGAGAGTGTGCATATAATCGTTGGGCGTTGAATATTTTTGGGTGGCCGGTGCATCAGGTCGCTAGCGGCAAAGAGCGTTTGAACTGACGGCCCTTTGCCGCTTTCAATTTCATTTTCACACGACTTGATCGAGTGCTGCTTGGAACTTGGCGACGGTGCGGTCGACGTTGTTCAGTTTGTCGAGGCCAAACAGACCGAGACGGAACGTTTTGAAATCGGCCGGCTCGTCGCAGGCAAGCGGGACACCTTTCGCGATTTGCATGCCGACGGCAGAGAATGCTTTGCCGCTGTGGACACCCTCATCGTCTGTGTAGCTGACAACAACGCCTGGCGCTTGGAATCCTTCGGCCGCAACTGACTTAAACCCACTGCCCTCTAAAACGGCACGGATTTTGTCGCCCAATTCCTGCTGTTGCTCCATCACACGGTCAAAGCCATATTCTTCTGTCTCGTCCATGACGTTGCGAAAACTGGTCAGCGCGTCAGTTGGCATGGTGGCATGGTAAGCATGACCGCCGTTTTCATACGCTTCCATAATCTGCATCCACTTTTTGAGGTCACAGGCGAAGCTGCTGCTCGTTGTGCTTTCGATGCGTTCGCGTGCGGTGGCGTTCATCATGACGAGTCCCGCACAGGGTGATCCGCTCCAGCCCTTTTGAGGTGCGCTGATCAAAATGTCAACGCCTGTCGTTTCCATATCGACCCAGATTGTGCCAGAGGCGATGCAGTCGAGGACAAACAGACCGCCGACAGCATGAACCGCATCCGCAACGGCGCGTAGATAGGCGTGGGGCAGAATCATGCCGGCGGAGGTTTCAACGTGGGGGGCGAAAACAACGTCGGGCTTTTCGGCCGAAATCGCAGCAACCACTTCCTCAATCGGCGCAGGCGCAAACGGAGCTTGATACGCATCCACAACGCGACGCGCTTTTAACACCGTGGTGGAGGCAGGAATATTGCCAGCATCAAAAATTTGCGACCAACGATAGCTGAACCAGCCGTTGCGAATGACAAGCGTTTTCTTGCCCGTCGCGAACTGCCGCGCCACCGCTTCCATCCCAAACGTGCCGCTGCCAGGCACAATCGCAACAGATTGAGCGTTGTAAACTTTTTTAAGCGTGCGCGAAATGTCGTTCATCACGTCTTGGAACGATTGCGACATGTGATTCAGGGCGCGATCGGTGTAAACAACGGAGTATTCGAGCAACCCCTCAGGGTCGATAGTTGGGATTAAGCTTGGCATGGGGACGTCCTTTTTGACAGAGACGGGGTCTCAGATTTTCAGGCGATTAGGTTCACAGGGCAAACTAAACTGAGTTAGTTTATCAATTACAATTTGCACAGATTATCCTAGATCGTGGGGCAATTTTCCAGCGATCGGGCTGGTGACTGTTGGGCTAGCGTTTTCGGCCGATAAAGTGTTCAACATAGCGCGTACTTCCCGATCGCCCATGCCAGTAGCTCGTTTGGCTGCTGTGCAAACAGTCAAATGCGGCAAAGGTTGTTTTTAGCTCGTTGGGTTTGAGAAAAAACGATTTGCTGGGGTGATCGGTTGTTGGTTGCACAAAGGTTGAGAAAACGAGTATCCCGCCTGACTTTAACGCGCTGCGAAAAGCGGGCAGCGTGGCGCGTTCCAAAAAGTTGAAGTTGATAATCAGGTCGAACCGATCAGGCGGCAAAAACGGAATCGATAAATCGTAAACGGCGGTTGAAATTGTTAGCTGCTCAGCATCTGCACGCTGTTTGAGTAAGGATAAGCCTGTTTCGGAGATGTCGAGCGCGATCACGTGCAGGCCGCGTTGCGCCAGAAAAACGCTATTTTTGCCGACGCCAGCGCCCGAATCAAGCGCAAGCCCGCTTGTGGGGAGTAAGTCGGCTTGTTCGAGCAGCAAGGGGGTGGGCGGGCGCGTTAGCCATTCTGTGCCTTCTGTTTGATAGCGATGGTTCCACTTTTCGGCCGAAGTCATGCAGAGTTTCCCTGTGGGTAGCTGGACAATAAGACGCAGTTAGGCGATTTTCCAAACCCTTTGTACCGTCCTTTTCGCAAGAGGTTGCGCCTTTGTCCTGATGCGCTACGATTGTTTTTAATATTGTAACAAAGTAGTTGCCTTGCAAAGAAAAAGAGCTGTCAAGCCTTATGATCCAGAGACACAGATCGAATAATCGTAAAACGTTAGCACAAAACTTCCTCAAAAATCCTAGCTATGTCCGCTACCTAATTTCGTTGAGCAATTTGACCGAGCAGGATCGGGTGTTAGAAATTGGTGCAGGCAACGGCATCATCACGCTTGAACTGGCGAACGTTGCGCAACAGGTCACGACGTTGGAAGTTGATCCCGCGCTTGCCCAAAGGATGCGTACAAAAACAGAGACGCTCGACAACGTGACCGTCAAACAGGCCGACATTTTGCGTTATCAGTTGCCAAACAAGCCGTACAAGGTGTTTGCAAATATCCCGTTTAACATTACGGCGGAGATTGTGGACAAACTGCTCGGGTCGCCATTTGCGCCGAGCGATGCGTTTTTGCTGATGCAGAAGGAAACGGCTGAGAAGTTTCTGGCGCACAATGATTCGACTGAGGCGTCTGCGCTGTGGCAACCTTGGTATGATTTCAAGTTTATGGTCGAAATCGGCCGAACCCAGTTTCATCCTGTACCTTCTGTCGATGCTGCTTTGTTGCGGATCACAAAACGGCCGAAGCCACATCTGCCGCTGGAAGCGCGATCTGAGTACACACAGTTTGTATCTCATGGCTTCCGAGCTTGGCGCAAGGATCTCAAGACCGCCTACAAGGCGCTGTTTACCTATCCACAATGGAAGCGTCTGGCAAAGGATGCTCGCTTTGGGTTGAGCGTCAAGCCAAGCGATTTGAAGCTTGCACAATGGCTGCATCTGTTTAACTATTATCAGACAGGCGTTGCGACAGAGAAAAAACGGCAGTTGTTTGGCTAAAACGACAAACCTCTGAGGTTTATTGATCGAATAGGTGGAGTAAACATGGCAACAGTATTATTAAATCTCGACAAGATCGGTGTCAATTTAGGTGGGCGGCAAATTTTGCAGGGGGCTGATCTGGAGCTTCAGATGGGGCAGCGGGTTGGGCTGGTTGGGGCGAACGGGGCGGGTAAATCGACGTTGATGAAGGTGATTTCGGCCGAACTTGATCCTGACGAGGGCAATGTTTTTCGAGTGTCGGGGTTGAAATTCGGCCGATTAGAACAAGAGCCAATCATGGACGGCACGCAAACCGTCCTGCAAGAAACGCTGACCGCCTCACCTGAGCTGACCGCCGTTGAGAAACAGCTTGACGAACTCGAAACGGCCATGTCCGACCCTGCCGTCTACGAAAACGCAGCTAGACTCAATCGCGTGATGAACCAGCACAGCGAACTGCTCGGCCAGTTTGAACGACTCGGCGGGGCGCAATTTGAGAGCCAGGCGAAACGGGCGCTGATGCAGCTGGGGCTTGACGAAAAAGTATGGAATCGTCCTGTCAACGTGCTAAGCGGTGGACAGAAAAAGCTGATTCTACTGGCAAAGCTAATTGTTCAAAAGCCGCAACTGTTGCTGTTGGACGAGCCTGATAATCATCTTGACGTGCCATCGAAGCGCCGACTAGAGAAATTGCTCAATGCCTACCAAGGCTGCGTGCTGATTATTTCACACGATCGCTATTTGCTAGACGAAGTGGCGACACACATCGCAGAGCTTGATGCGGGTAAAGTGACGCTTTACCACGGCAACTACACCGCATTCACCACCGAACGTGAACTGCGCCGTTTGCGTCAGCAGCAAATGTATGTCGCGCAGCAAAAGGAAATTGCCCGCATTGAGGCGGCGATTGCTCGCTTTGAAAAGTGGGCGTCGATGGTGATTGACGAACGCCACATCAAACAGGCACGCTCGCGGCGCAAGATGCTCGACAAAATGGACAAGATCGAATCGGTCGAGGCGGCACGCAAGATGACGCTGGAGCTAAGCGGCTGGCGTGGCAGCAACAAGGTGATTGAATTGGTCAACGTCAGCAAGATGCTGCCTGACGCAACGATTTTGTGGGATGAACTGAACCTGATTTTGTGGCATGGGGCGCGAGTTGGGCTAGTTGGCCCGAACGGGGCAGGCAAATCGATGTTGCTCAAACAACTGCTCGATCCAGAGGGCGTTGACGAGGGGGAGATCAAAATCGGCCCCAGTTCACGCATCGGCTACTATGCTCAAGAGCAGGAAACGCTCAACATGGACAGCACGCTTGTTGATGAGATTCGTGCGGTGGCGTCGATGACGGAGGGTAATGCGGTCGCGTTCCTCAATCGCTTTTTGTTTGATTATGATCAAGTGCGTGACAAGGTACGCAACCTGAGCGGCGGCGAACGCAGTCGGCTGCAACTGGCGCAGCTTGTTTTGCAACAGCCTAATTTGCTGCTTCTGGATGAGCCAACCAACAATCTTGACATCACTTCGATTGAGGTGCTAGAGCAAACGATGGACGAGTTTGTCGGAACGGTTTTGGTGATCTCGCATGACCGTTACTTCTTGGATCAGGTGGTTGACCAAATTATTGAGTTGCGCGATGGGCAGCTTACGACGTTTGTGGGCGGCTACACCGATTATCTGGCAGAGATTGAGAAGCGGAAGGGGAAATGAAGAAGTTTGAATGGAGAATGAAGCAAAAAACGGTGTTGTTTTATGCTCATTTCAGAAGATGAAAGTTGGAGAACGGACTAGACAGTCCGTTCAACGGGTAAGTTAGGGGTGCAGTAGGCTTGTGGCGGCGAGGCTATGCTTTTGGAGGGTTGGGGGTAGGTTGATGCCGCTGAGTTTGAGGTGTTGCAGGCGGTATTGATAGGCTGCGCCCGTCATGATTTGGTGGGCGATGTCGACCGCGTAGCGATTTTCAGCCGATTCCAGATAACTCCCCCTGACCCAATCATTAAACGCCCCCATCGCTGGCCCGCACCAAATTTGATAATCGCTCTCGCGACCCTGTTCCCCACGATTGGACCAACGCGACGACAAACCGAGATACCAACGGAAAATCAGCGCCATTTTACGCTTTGGGTTGCCCTGAGCGCGTTCTAGCTGCTTTGGATCGCGATCGTTAAAAAAGCTGACGCAGCCTGCCCAAATATCGTCTAGCGTTGCCTTGAAAATTGACTTTTCGATTTTACGGCGCTCATCGGTTGGAATCGCGTCGACGCTGTCGTAGCGCGTGTACAGTTCGTGCAGCTTTTGCGCCCGCATTGCGAACAGCGTGCCGCGCTTGAGCACCTGAACCTCAACCCCCATCTCAAACATATCGGCCGCTGGGGCCATCGTCACATCGGTCTGGGATGCCTTGGCAAGCAAACTTTTCGCGTGGCTGGACGTGCCAGCTTCGAGACAGCCTTGGTTGACGGAGCCAGTGACGATGTAGGCCGCACCCATCATAAAGGCAGCAAGTGCCGCATCTGGCGTCCCGATCCCGCCTGCCGCGCCCACGCGGATTGGTTGCGCATAGTGATAATGAGCTTGGATGTCGTCGCGCAAACTGAGGATCGAGGGCAGCAGACAGACCAGCGAGCGGTTGTCTGTGTGGCCGCCCGAATCAGCTTCAACGGTGATGTCGTCTGCCATTGGGACGCGGCTGGCTAGAGTGGCTTGTTCGGCCGAAATCAACCCCTTCTCAACCAACCCCTGCAACATCTCAACCGGGGCAGGGCGCATAAATTGTTCAGCGACCTCATGCCGCGACAGCTTCGCGATCACCTTGTTGTGAATCTCAATGCCGCCGTTGGCATTCGCAACCAGCCCTGCCGCACGATAACGCACGATGTGGGGCGTCAGGCTCATAAATGCAGACGCTTCAACCGTTCGTACACCATATTGCAAATACATTTCGACCGCGTTGCGCTCCAGATTTGCCTCGCTGGGACTGTGGATCAGGTTGAACGCATAGGGGCCATTGGGCAGCGCCGCCTGAATGCGTTCGATCGCTGCCTTGAGACGATCTGGCACGACGCCCGCCGCGCCAAACGAGACCAAAATGCCCGCTTGTCCTAGCGCAATGACCAGCTCCTCCGACGCGATGCCGTTTGCCATTGCGCCAGCCGCGTAGGCGTAGCGTGTGCGGTGGGCGTGGTTAAATGCTGGGTCGCCCAGACGATCAAGCGGCAGCGGCGGGACGGCGGCAAGAATTTTTTGGGCTGGCTGGGGGTGTTGAACTGCACCAGTTCGGCCGAATTGATCCTGCACAAAATAAACGGGTGCATGTAATTGGTGCAACAATCCGCCAATCCCCGCTTCATCAATAATGAACGGAGGCGGTTGGTGGGGCATAGTTGTGGGCGCTTCAGTCATAGGTTTTCTTCCATTATGGTGCATTTTGTACCGCTCATAATAACACCCACCTATTTTACAACGTTACGCATTTGCTAAAAGCGTGCGAAACTGAGACAAAAACCGTTGCGTTCGGGTGTTTTCTCTGTGTTTTCAGCCAACATGCGCCATTTCTTCCCCCGTTTGTTTACAATTGGCATATGCTCAATCTTGCCCTTCAGCCTAAAACAACTCAGCCGCTTTATCGTCAAATTGTTGAACAAATTCAGATGCAGATTCTGAATGGGGAGCTGGAGGCCGAGCAGCAGTTGCCACCGACACGCAGCGTTGCGGCGACCTATGGCGTGAGCCGCGTGACGGTGAAGGCGGCTTATGAACAGCTTGCGGCGGAGGGGTTTATTGCGTCGCGTCAGGGGTCGGGGACGTTTGTTGTGCCGTTGCCTTTGGGTCATTCTGCGGCCGAAGCTGTGTCGCTCGATTTATCCGCTTGGGCTGAACGCGCATTGCAGACACAATCGCCACGTCAGCGTTCGAGAAAGTTGACTTATGATTTTGGATTTGGGCGCTCGTTTCCGCAATTGTTTCCCTATGACGTGTGGCGCAAACTGCTGG
>JBMZDF010000079.1:0-16541 GCA_049614105.1 Promineifilaceae bacterium (SeqCode) | reverse complement strand
ACAATATCCAACCAGTGCGAGCCGTTAATCACCTCAACAGGTAAAAACCCCGCCGTTTCAAGCGGGCGCTTTGCCAAAACAAGCCCCGACTCCTCCTCAAGCTCACGCAGAGCCGCCTCCGCTGGATGCTCACGCGGGTCAAGCGCCCCGCCGGGTAGCTCCCATCCCTTTTTTGGATGATTGACAAACAGGATGCAATTTTGCGAATCGATCACCGCAATACGAACGCCAGTCCGCACGATACGGGCTGGTTTGAGGCCGCGAGCCTCGCTATAGGTTAAGGGTAACGGGGAGGTGAGTCGTGCTGTCATGCGTCTAAATAAGCCTTGAGATCAACCGCGCTATATTCGCCGCGCAAGAACTTTGATTTGTCTACACCGAACGGAATTGTGCAGTCGAAGCCTGCTTTTGCCGTGCGGCTCTTTTTGCCTTTCTCATGCGTGCCCGAGGGATCGAGTGAGCTACCCCGCTGATTTTCATAGAGCACAATATCTTTGTTTGCCTGAAAACGTGTCGCGAACGCCCACTCAACATCGGCCGAATCAAACAGATCGACATCGGTATCCACAACCCACACGTGTTTCAACGACCCATGCCCTTTATAAGCCGCCTCGATCGCCTTTGCCCCGTCTGCCTGTGATTGTTTGTCAATTTGAACCACGGCATGCAGCCACGACGTGCCGCCGGGCGTAATGGCCGCACCTGTGCAGGTCACAACTTTATTGACCTCGGCAAAGATAGTCGGCTCTTTGGGCATCCCCATCAGCATTTTGTGCTCAAGTCCACCAGGCAGCAGCGCGTGGTAGATAGGATTGTGTCGATGGGTAATCAGGTCAATTTCAATCACAGGCTCGTTGCGAGTAATGTCCATCGTCTCTGTGAGGTCCATAAACGGGCCTTCGGGCGCACGGTTTTTTGTGATGCGCCCTTCGATCACAATTTCAGCATCGGCCGGCACATGCAGATCGCTGGTTATGCACTTGACAAGCGGCGTCGCTTTGAGCGCGTGCGCTACCGCTAGCTCATCAACTTCGGGCGGTGGCCCCATAGAGGCCGCCAGATGGACGGTGAGTGAAACCCCGATGCAGATTGCGATTGGCAGATCGCCTTCAACTTTTTGCATGGCGTTCCATGTGCCGCGTCGTTCGATGATACGTGCCGCGATGGTGTTGTTGTCGTTGCGGAGCAGGCGGTGGTAGCACATATTTCGGCCGAAATCCGCATCCTCTGTAATCACAACCGCACTGGCACAATAATGTCCTGCATCCGTTGGCAAATGAAATAGAAACGGCAGATCGCCTAGCTGTGGGTTTTCAACAACCACTTCCTGACATGGCGCAGACGCCACCACAGGCGGGGGAATGGGATTAGAAAGTGCGCCCGCCATTTTGTGGATGAGCTTGGGAACAGGGGTGTCCAGCTCCATCCTAAAATAATCACGTGTTGCACAGGCGTTGGCACAAATGCGCCAGCCAGGGTGTTCTTTGACGTTTGTAAATATAACGACCTTGTCTTTTAAGGCGTTAGCCACGTTTGCAACTTCAAACTCGACGCTGACTTCTTTCTCAATGACAACCAAATCGCCATTGGCTTCTGCTTGATCAATAAACGCTCGAAAACTCATAGGGGAATTGTCAACGAAGGCGCTTGTCAGGTCAAACAACTGGGGGTGAGATTGGAAATTGATGAACACTATTTGGTGCTGCACACTTGCTGTCAACCGTCGATCATTTTCTGTGCTTGTCTATTTATTATGGGTGTGTTTCAAATGGGTTGGTGACAATAACGTAGACTGAGCATGTCGAAGTCGTAATAGCTTGCCGAAGCCGTAACAGCATGTCGAAGTTGTAACAGCGTGTCGCTCAGGCTTCGACAGGCTCAGCCAACGCTCTTTACTCAGATGAAACGCACTTTTTTATTATTTTGCAAATAGCCAGCCTGAAAAATTGTGATTTTTCGCCCGTGCATTTTTCTTGACGTTCACGCTGCGTTCATGTAATCTTCAGTAACTTTGGAGTAGTATCCCAAATTGAATACTTAAGGAAACAAGTGTTGTTGTTTGCGCATTAAACGCAGATTAATGTTCCCTATCTAGCGTTGGCTATTTCTGGGATAAAACATTGCTCTTGGTCATAAAACGGCGGTTTGGATCAATCTGCAAGCCCAATTTGTTGTTTGTGGGACATTTTTCCACAAGCAGGGTGTGGATGAGAACCTCCCCACATTGCCCCACGTTGTTTTCGGCCAAGATCAACCCCCATTCAGACCACATTGTATGGGTTATTTTTCCGTTTGCGATTAGATTTGAGCGGTCGATCGCGTGTAAACAACATTCCTAACCCTGTATATAGGGTATCTTTGGCTGGATACCACATATATTGGGCTGTAACCTTAACAATCGAATTAACCTTAAAGTTTGAATTCCCTTGCTTCACGACAGTGTCCGTTTCGGGTATACTGTTGGTAGGTTGTGGTGGAAAGTGGGGCAAAATGGATAGATATATTTTGGCTCCCTTCTTTTTACAAAAACACAAAACCGGGACGACACACAAAAGTCATGTTTTTGGGAGAGTATAAACACTCAATCGACGATAAAGGTCGGTTAACCATTCCCGCCAAATTTCGCAGTAATTTGGCATCTGGTCTTGTGTTAACTCGCGGTTTTGACAAAAACTTGATGGTCTATCCAGCGCTTGGGTGGAAAGATTTAGCTGAGCGAATTATGGCAAAATCTTTAACCGATAGGCGTGTCCGTGATTTTCGTCGGCGTGTTTTTTCAGGAGCAACTGATTTGACACCCGATCGACAAGGACGAATTTTGATTCCTAGTTATCTGCGAGACTTCTCGAAAATACAAGGAAATGTTGTCGTCGCTGGTATGTATGATTACCTAGAAATCTGGAGCGACGATTTATGGCGCGCACAACGCGACTTGATTGAAAATCCAGAAGATGAGGCTTATTGGGAAGACCTTGGCTTCTAATAAAGAAGCAAAAGTGACTTGTAAAAGTATAGTGAAAGGTGCGTACTTTTCATTGCACATGGCTCACTTTCCACTAAGTTCCCGAGCAGAAGTAATTGCGCATTTTACCTCTGGTCAAAATGCGCTAAAACAACGAATCGGGCGCTTACTATATGCACGTCACAGTTTTATATAAAGAAGTTCTACATTGGCTACAGCCAAAGTCTGGTGGGTTATATATCGACGGGACACTTGGCTATGGTGGGCATACCTCTGGTATTCTCACAGCATCTGCACCTGATGGGCGCATCTTGGCGTTTGATCGGGATGCTGATGCGATACAGGCAGCGCAGGCGCGTTTAGGTGGTTTGCCAGATGAGGAAATCTCATTTGGCACATCGAATGAGCAACGCTCATTCAAGGGTGATTTGTTGGCGCGAGTCACTTTTGCCCACACCTCTTTTGCGGAAATGCGACGGGTGGCACCGTCAGAAGGCTTTCCGCTGGTGGATGGTGTGGTGCTTGATCTGGGTCTTTCCTCGATGCAGCTAGATAGCCGCAATCGTGGATTTGCATTTCGTTATGATGCACCTCTTGATATGCGATTTGATCAGCGGCAGTCGCTTACAGCGGCGACGTTGATTAACAACACAACTGAAAATGAGTTGCTGGAGATTTTTGAATCGTATGGTGAGGTGCGACGTGGTCGTAGGATGGTACGTGTGGTGATGGAGAATCGGCCGATTCTCACCACCAAACAACTCGCTGATTTGATTGCAAGGGCAACCCCTGCAAAAGAAAGGCGCAAACGCAAAACCCATCCTGCGACCCAAGTGTTTCAGGCGCTGCGTATCGCTGTCAATGATGAACTAGACGCCTTAGCACAGGGGCTATCAGCCGCCCTTAATCTACTTAAACCCGGGGGACGGGTCGCTGTCATCAGCTTTCACTCGCTTGAGGATCGTTATGTTAAACGGCTCTTTCGCGAACTTGCAACCGAGTGCATTTGTCCGCCACGGCAGCCAATTTGCACTTGCGACCATAAGGCAACAATCCGTTTGCCTCATCGCAAAGCGATTCAGCCCTCCACAGAAGAATTAGAGTTCAATCCACGTAGTAGAAGTGCCAAGCTACGGATTGCAGAAAAGATTTAGGTTAGTAAGTTAGGCAATCTCATAGTAGTTTAGTACGCCTGTTGGTTTTGCTAAAGTAAGTAGGTTACAGAAAAATTGATAAAAACCATAAAGGTTTTTAGGTAGTGTTGCGGAGCTAATTGATAAAAGCCTTTACAGTTTTTATTTAGAAATAGCTTTGTTCCGCTTATCTGGCAAAACTGAAACACGAACATACCAACCAACAATATCGATAAGAAGCTTGCAATGCTGGAAAATTGGCCCTTAGCAAATCGTTCGCGAACCAACCCGAAACCTCGGCACAACCGTTGGGGAGCTGGCCCGTTCCGACAGTCGGTCAAGAAAAAAACAAAAAATCAACTCAAACCAATGGAGCAGTATCCCATGGCAGTGAGTCCTTTACCCGCGACAAGATCGCCCCGTGATAATTCCGCGCCCCGTGAGGGCGCATCGCGAACACATATCGCGACCGCAAGAATGCAAACCTTTGTGCAGTGGCTACGCAGCGCACAGCTTGCTATTGGATGGGCAGTAATGCTCTTGATCCTCGGTGCAGCGGCTGGTGTTTATCTGCATCAAGTTAGTACGACTGCGCTTGTCGGCCGAAATGCCGAGTTGCTAGATATCGAACTACACTCGTTGCGTGAAACCAATGCGCAAGTTCGACAGCAGATTGCATTGATGCAGTCACTTGATAGGATGCAAGAGCGCACCTACTCATATAATTTGCAGTTTATTGATTCAAGCCCAGAGGCAATTGAATATTTAGAAGTTATTATTCCCGCTCCTGTGGCATCACCCCCAGAGGCGATCGCCCCGCTTGTTCCGCCTCCAGACTCACTTGGTCAGGCGTTGCTTTTGCTTGCCTATGAAAATGTAAGCGTCCTTGGGAGGGGTTTCTCGAATGGAGAGTAACCAATCTGGGCGTCTTTGGGTCGTTATTGCGGGCATGACGGCGGCAATGTTGCTGCTGATTTTTCGCGTTGGATGGTTTCAGATTATTCGTGCCGATGACCTGATTGCGGCTGGCGATCAAATTATGCAGCGGCGAGACAGCGTAACACCTGATCGTGGCTACATCTTTGATAAGCACGGCAGCATTTTGGCCGCGCCGGGCAACGATTATGAGCTTGGCGTTGATCTGCCGCTGATGACCGAGGCCGAAAATTTTGCGCTCGATCTCGTCCCGATTTTGCAACAGCTCTCTTATCAAGAGATTCTGACCAAAATGGAAGATGGCAATGTAGCAAGCGGCGGACGCTATGCCCATTTGTCTAATCGGATTGATGCGGCACAAGTTGAGCAAATTCGCCTGCTGGAAGAAAAGTATAACGGTATCAACGTAAACCCGATTCCACGTCGTTTGTATCCGCAGGGCGAATTGATGTGTCACGTGTTGGGCTATGTTGATTTTGACAACATTGGCGGCGCTGGCGTTGAAGGTTTCCTCAATGCGGAACTGGCAGGCGAAGCTGTCTCGCGTCAATACCTCAATATCCCATCAACCCCGCGTGAGGAATTAAACGCACGCATGGGCCGCGATTTGGTGCTGACAATTGACCGCACCGTGCAATCAACGGTTGAACGGCATTTGCGTGAAGCACTGGCCGAACACGGAGCAGAAAGCGGATCGATTGTGGTGATGGACCCTAAGAGCGGGGCGATTTTGGCGATGGCAAATGACCCTTGTTATGATCCCTACGAATATTTCAAAACGGATAACGAGGAAACGTTAACCAACCCGTCTGTCAGCCAACAATATGAGCCAGGATCGGTGATGAAGCTTGTCACGATGGCGATGGGGCTAGATTCAGGGGCCGTGCGTCCAGACACTATTTACCCCGACACGGGGATTTTGATGCTGGATGGTGCGCCGATTCGCAATGCAGAAAACGGCTCGTATGGCCCAATTGACATGACTCAGACGTTGGTTTGGTCAGTCAATACCGCCACCTCTTGGGTTGCAACCCGACATGAGCCAGATGTTTTCTATGGGTACATGGAAAAATTCGGCTTCGGCCGGCCCACAGGCGTCGATCTCGCCAACGAAATCAACGGCCTTGTACCCGAGCCAACCCAGTTTGGCTGGACGTTAGGCACACTCGCACGTAACGCTTTTGGTCAGTCGATTAGCGTCACGCCGCTGCAAATGTTGTCCGCCATTTCGGCGCTTGCCAATGAAGGCAAACAGATGCGGCCTCACGTTGTGAAAGAAATGTGGGAAGATGGCGACCAAGTCTATGAAGCGCAGCCGATTGCTGTGAGTGAGCCTGTTTCGGCCGATGCCGCCCGCACACTCACCAACATGGCTATCCGCGTGGGCGCACACTACATGGAAATTGATGGCTATACGGTTGCTGGCAAAACAGGGACGGCGCAAATTCCCGTTATTCCAGAAGACGGTGGCGCAGCGTTTTATCATCCAACCGAGACAATCGCCTCGTTTGTCGGATGGATGCCAGCGGATGACCCTGTTGTTTCTATCATTGTAAAGCTCGACGTGCCGACCAAATCGCAGTGGGGGTCTGAAACAGCCGCCCCAGCGTTTGAAAAACTAGCACGCGAATTAATCGTTTTGCTCGATATTCCGCCCGATGCGGTACGCTTGTCAACGCGCTAATGCGCCACAACTCAAACGATGCCTACTTTATCACTGGGTCACCTCCTCGCCGCACTGAGCGGCTACCGTCCAACGGGCAATGAGCCTGTCGTGCAGTCGATGGAGATCGACAGTCGCCAAGCGGTCGCGGGCAGCGTGTTCGCCGCATTTGTTGGCGAACATGTGGACGGACATCGCTTTATCGGTGGGGCGTTTCAGCGCGGCGCGATGGCGGCGCTGGTTGAGCAACCCGTTGCGTTTCCCACGCTCGATTTACGTGACGCGGCGCTGATTCCGCAGTGGGATGGACAACTGCCGATCTGTTTGCGGGTTGACAGCACAGAAGCGGCGTTGCAACAGATTGCCCGCTACTGGCGCAAACAGTTCAACGTGCGCGTGATTGGCGTGACGGGCAGCGTTGGCAAGACAACGACCAAAGAACTGACGGCGACCGTGCTCAAACAAAAGTACGCGACGCTCAAGTCAGAGAAAAACTTTAACACCGAAATTGGCCTGCCTTTGCAACTGTTGCGCATGAACGACACGCACGAACGTGCGGTGATCGAAATGGGCATGTACGTGATTGGCGATATTGCCCTGTTGGCCTCGGTTGCTGAACCAGAGGTCGGCGTCATCACAAACGTTGGCACAGTGCATGTAGAGCGGGCGGGGTCGCAAGCGGCGATTGCGCAAGGCAAACGTGAACTGGTCGAAGCATTGTCTGCGGACGGTGTGGCGATTTTGAACGCTGACGATCCGCTTGTGATGCAGATGGCGGCGCACACGCAGGCGCGGGTGATGACTTATGGAGAATCGGCCGAAGCCGATCTCCGCGCCACTGACATTGAGCCGCTCGGCGCGAAAGGCATGCGCTTTACCCTTTGCCACAACGGCGAAATGATTCCTGTGACAATGCCCCTGCGCGGCCGACACAGCGTCATGACGGCGCTACGGGCAGCGGCGGTCGGGCTTGTCGAAGGGCTTAGCTGGGACGAGATTGTGCGCGGATTGCAAAGTCATCAGGACGATTTGCGCATGGTGCTGCGGCAGGCGACAAACGGCGCGACCATTGTTGACGACAGTTATAACGCCAGCCCACAAAGCACGATTGCGGCGCTTGATTTGCTCAATGAGCTAGAGGGGCGCAAGGTGGCGGTGCTGGGCGACATGCTGGAGCTTGGTTCTGACGAGGCGGCTGGACATGCTCGTGTGGGCGTGCGTGCGCTGGATGTGGTGGACGAAATTGTGACGGTTGGCGCTCGCGCCCGTCTGATTGGGTGTGAGATGACACGATTGGGCTTTTCGGCCGAAAAATTGCATAGCGTCTCCAATTCGGCCGAAGCGATTCCTGTGGTACAAAAAATTCTGAATTCGGCCGATACAGTCCTCATAAAAGGATCGCTCGGCGCAAACATGGCGATTATCGTCAAAGCAATCGTTGCTGATAGCAATTAGCAAACAAAAACACCGATTGAGGCAGGGTTTTCCTTCCCTGCACTGTCTACGTCTCTACAGTTAGTTTCTTTTTATTCTTATGCCTTTTGCACTTACCCTTGGCGGATTTACCTTTCTCATGGCTGTCATCTGGGGCAGCCCGCTCGTCGAACTGATGCGCCGTTTGCGGCTGGGCAAAAATATTCAGGCCGAACTACCTGGTGAGCATCAAGCGAAGCAGGGAACCCCTGCGATGGGCGGCATCCTGATTATCGGCTGGACGTTCATTGTTGCGTTGGTTGTCAACGTGGTGCAACTGTCAGCTCGTTTTCGAGCAGGGAGCAATGCGCCAAATTTGGCCGACAGCTTGCAGGTTGCCGAAAGTGTTTACATCCCGTTAGGCGTGATGCTCGCCTTCGCCATTTTAGGCGGCGTAGACGATTATCAAGGGTTTCGCACGCGCCCTGCAATTGGTATGTCGGCGCGAACCAAGTTTATCTTTCAATCTCTAATCGCGATGGTGGCGGCGGTTGCTATCTGGTGGGTTGGTGGACAGCAAGGTGCAATTGCGATTCCTACCGTGCCTGTGCCGATTGTGTTTACTGGGGCGCTCGGCAGCGTACTTTACATCGGCATTGCGGCGTTCATCATCAACGGTACATCAAACGCGATGAACTTGACCGACGGGCTGGACGGGCTAGCAGGCACAATTGCCGCGACCTGTTTCGCTTCGTACGGGGTAATCGCGTTTTTGCAGGACCAAATGTTCATTGTCACCTTCTGCATGATTGTTGTGGGTGCTTGCTTTGCCTTTTTATGGTTCAATGCAAAACCTGCGCAAATGTTTATGGGCGATGTTGGTTCACAGGCGCTTGGCGGCACGCTTGCCGTGATTGCGCTGATGACCAATCAGTGGCTTGTGTTGCCTGTGATTGCGATTATTCCCGTGATCACAACGATTTCATCGGCGCTACAGGTTGCTTATTTCAAGCGTACGGGCGGCAAACGGCTTTTCAAAATGGCTCCAATTCACCACCATTTTTTGCTGAGTGGCTGGAGCGAAACACAAATTGTGCAGCGTTGGTGGCTTGTGACGCTGCTGGCAAACATGATTGGTATTGCGTTGGCATTGATTTAATCTGATGATGACATTGACAGGACAGGCGACAAGAACAGATCGAATGACGGGCAAACGGCTCGTCATTTTGGGGTTGGCGCGACAGGGCAAGGCTTTGGCGCGATTTGCGGCTGGCTGTGGGGTAGAGGTCGTTGTGTCTGACTTGCGTTCGGCCGATGCCCTAACCGACGCCATCGCCGACCTTTCAGACCTAAACATCGAACTGGTGCTCGGCTCACACCCTGACTCGCTGCTTGACGGAACGGACATGCTGGCGATTAGCGGCAGCGTTCCAGCCAATGCAGCGTTTGTCAACAAGGCGCGGGCGCGTGGCATTGTGGTGACGAACGATTCGGCCGAATTTCTCGCTCGTTCCCCAGCCCCTGTAATCGGCATTACCGGCTCCGCAGGCAAATCGACTACGACATCGCTCGTTGGCGAAATGGGCAAGGCCAGCGGTGTGCCAACTTGGGTCGGCGGCAACTTAGGGTTCCCGCTGATCGACATGCTGGACGGTATGGCGGCCGATGACATTGTTGTGCAGGAGCTTTCCAGCTTCCAGCTTGAAATTTGGAACCGCGCCCCGCACATCGCCGCGATTTTGAACGTGACGCCGAATCATCTTGATCGACACAAGACAATGGCTGTTTACACGGCGGCGAAAGCAAACATTTTACGTTTTCAGACGGCAGGTGATATTGCCATTTTGCCAAATGAGTCGCTTGAACCGCTTTTCCCGCTGGTTCAGGGGCGTTTGCGCACGTTTAGCATGACGACTGAGGTGGCGGACGGGGCGTTTGTGCGTGATGGTGAGATTGTGTTGCGGGATCTGTTTTCGGCCGAAACAACTGTCTGCTCCATCAGCGATATTCGCCTGCGCGGCCGACACAACATACTGAACGTCTTAGCCGCCTGCGTGCTGGCTGACTCGCGTGGTATTTCTGTCGAGGCGATGCGCCGTGCGATTCGCGCTTTTACAGGTATTGGGCATCGTTTGGAGCAGGTCGCCACGATTAACGGCGTTGAATATATCAACGACTCGATTGCCACCGCGCCTGAACGTGCCATTGCGGCGCTGCATGCGTTTGACGAACCGCTCATTTTGCTGGTTGGCGGACGTGATAAAGATTTAGATTGGGACCCATTGGTTGAGCTAGTGCAAACGCAGTGCAAAGCAGTGCTGTTGTTTGGCGACTTGGCTCCGATGGTTGCCCCGATGTTAGCAAAGACAGCGATTCTGTCTGAAATGTGTGGAACGATGACCGACGCGGTCAACCGCGCACACGCGATTGCCAATGCTGGCGACGTCGTACTTTTGTCGCCAGGCGGCACCAGTTACGATGCTTACAAGGATTTTGCGGAACGAGGTGTTCATTTCCGCAAAATCGTGAACAAGTTAAAAGAGAATGACGAATATTGAATGAAGAAAGAAGAAGAAAAAAGAAGTACCTTTTCTTCTTTCTTCGTTCTCCATTCACAATTTAGCTTATGGCTGCACGAACAACACCTAATTTACTTCCTCGCAAAGACAGTGCGATCATGCCGAATCTGCGGATTCGTTTTGACGTATGGATTGCGCTTGCCGTGGTTGGCTTGCTGATTGCGGGGATGCTTGTCGTTTATAGCTCGTCCTACGACATCGCGTTTCGCTCGCCGCTGTCGAATCATGACCCGACCTATTATTTCCGCCGCCAGTTTTTGTTTATGGTTGTGGGGTTGGTTGCGTTGGGTGGCTCGCTCATTTTTGATTATCATCATTTTCGACATTTGTCGTTATTGGTGATGGGCGGCACAATTTTGCTGCTGCTGATTGTTCTGTTTTTCGGATCATCAAACTTTGGTGCGCAGCGTGGTCTTTTTAACAACTCAATCCAGCCGTCTGAGTTGGCAAAGTTGGCAACCATCATGTACGTGTCGCATTGGCTATCGACCAAAGGCGACCGAGTGAAAAGTATTGCACATGGGCTTGCCCCATTTGCGATTATGATCGGCTTCGTAGCGGCGTTGATTATGCTTCAGCCCGATCTGAGTACAGCAATTCTGGTTGCGTTGATTAGTTTCACGCTATTCTTCTTGGCTGGCGCTGATTGGCGGCATTTTGGCCTTGCGCTGGTCGTTTTCCCCATTGTATTCGTGATTGCCTATTACACATTTGGTCACGTGAGCCAGCGAATTGATGCGTGGCAGATTGCGTGGCAAGATCCGCTGCTGTCGGAACAGTTTCAGATTAAGCTGATTTCGATTGGTTTGGGGTCGGGCGGTCTCATTGGGCGCGGTCCGGGACACGGACAGATTAAATATTTTGTACCAGCGGCGCACACGGATGGCCCGTTTGCCGTTTGGGGTGAGGAATTTGGCTTTATTGGCAGCTTGTTCGTAATTTTATCGTTTGCGTTTCTCGCATATCGTGGCGTTTTAACAGCGCGTCGTGCGCGGGATGCGTATGGTTATTTGCTGGCAATGGGCGTAACCGTCTGGATTAGCTATCAGGCGTTGCTCAATATCGCGGTTGTAACATCAACAATTCCGTTTACGGGTGTGCCATTGCCCTTTATGAGCTATGGTGGAACCTCATTGGTGGTAACATTAGCAGGGGTTGGTGTTTTGCTCAATGTGTCGCGCGATCCGGCGATTGGGCCAACGCTCAAACAGAAAGAGTTTGCCCGACGGCCACAGCCAACCGAGAAGCGACCTCAACAGCGTCCGAAACAGCGTCCGACGCGCGTTGCACAGCCACAGCCACAGCGTCCGCGCCGACGGGCACAGGTGAAAGGGTCGTTTATGAGTCAAATTTTAAATCGGTTTAAGCGAGGTGTGAATGAAGGTGATGATTTGCGGCGGCGGAACGGGGGGACACGTGTACCCCGCTCTGGCGATCGTCGAACCTTTGGTCAGACATGGCGTGACGAAGAGTGACATTTTGTGGATTGGGACGCATGGCCAGATGGAAGAAAAGCTGGTCCCGCGTGCCGGTTTGCGTTTGGAAACGGTTGCGGGTGGCCCAATTGCGGGTGTGCCGCGCTTGACACAACTTAAAAATGGGGCGAAGCTGGTTAGCAGCATCGCAACTGCTTGGCGAATTTTCGGCCGATTTCGGCCGAATGTTTTGCTTTTAACAGGTGGATATGTCAACCTCCCCGTTGCAATTGCGGCTAAACTACGTGGCGTACCGTCGGTTGTCTACCTACCCGACGTGGAACCTGGCGCGGCGATTAAGCGCATTGAACCGTTAGTTGCTAAAATTGCCTGCACAACGGAAGGCTCACGCGCGTTTCTGCCCGCAGAGAAACTAGTTGTCACTGGCTATCCCGTGCGCAAAGAACTGCGGGCAACCTTGGCGGTTAGTCAATCCGAAGCGCGAATGCAACTTGGATTGGAAGCCGATCGGTTTACAGTGTTTGTTTTTGGTGGCAGCCGTGGCGCACAGAGTATCAATCGTGCGTTGATGGCAATTTTGCCTGAGCTTTTAACCGAAGCGCAGGTGATTCACGTAAGCGGCACGTTGACATGGCCCGAAGTAGAGACTTTTGCGGCGACCTTGCCAGATGGGCTACGGGCGCGATACAAACCATTTCCATACCTGCATGAGGAAATGGCGACGGCGTTTCGTGCGGCCGATTTGGTGATTGCACGTGCGGGCGCAAGCATGTTAGGCGAATGCCCTGCCTTTGGCGTCCCGTCAATTTTGGTTCCATATCCGCACGCTTGGCGCTATCAGAAGGTCAACGCTGACTTTTTGGCCGACCGTGGCGCTGGAATTCGGATTAATGATGAAGAGATGCCTATTAAATTATTGCCAACTATTCGCGATTTGATCACAGATTTGGCAAAATTAGATGCAATGCGTTCAGCAGCTAAACAACTAGATGTTGAAGATGCAGCAGGAAATATTGCAGACGTTTTGATCGGATTAAGTCAATAATGTTAGAGGGGTTGTTGCTTTTGCAAAAGCAGGTAGCGGACAACGCCTCACGTAAAGTTAATTGCTTTTTAGGAAAAGGACATGATCAGCTTAGAAGTGGTCTACTGGATATTTATCATCTTTTTTGGCCTTATTGGGGCGTTACGCGGTTGGGCTAAGGAGATTACAGCAACGGCAGGGTTGGTTCTGTCGCTGTTTGCGCTTGATTACTTTGGACCACAGATCCTTAATATCGTTGGGCTTGTTGATCCGACGCTATTTCCAAATGAAGCGATTAGCGCTTTGTATCGTCGTCAATTTTGGGTGCTGACCTGTGTTCACTTATTTATCACATTTTGGAGCTATCAAGGCCCCACAATGGGTGGCGGTGGACGCAAGCTACAGCGACGTGATAACGTGCAGGATAAACTGCTGGGCTGGATTATTGGTAGTCTGAATGGGTACTTTATTATTGGAACGATTTATTCGTTTTTAGAGTTCCGTGTTCAGCGTGTGGGTGAAGCATTCGACTACATTCGTTTGCAACCCAATGAAGGGTATGCTTTTGCCGCGTCGACTATTGCGCGGCCGAATCCGATTGAGTCGTTACAGGTATTCAATTACTTGCCGCTCGACTTTTTTAGCCAAAATCAACTGCTGTTGCCGTTGATGTTGGTGGCACTGTTCTTGGTCATTTTGATTGTCATTATTTAGAAAGTGGCGAGTGAAAAGTGGCAAGTGAAAGAGACGTATTGATTTCTGCACTTTGCATTTTGCACTTTGTATTTTTTATTAATTCTTATGAATCTTGACTCATTCTCTCACATTCACATTATCGGTGTTGGCGGTAGTGGTATGTCGGCAATTGCACGCGTGTTGGCTGAGCGTGGATTCAGCGTATCTGGTTCAGATATGCAGGAGAGTAAATTTTCGGCCGAACTGCGTAAGCTCGGCGTGCGAATTCACATCGGCCATTCAGCCACCTATGTGTCAGACGCCGAACTCGTTGTGCGCTCATCTGCGATTCCCGACAGCAATCCCGAAGTGGTCGCTGCACGTTTGGCAGGTGTATCGGTGTTGAAACGCTCTGAGTTTCTTGGCAGCATGATGGCGGGTCAAATCGGCATCGCGGTTGCTGGCACACATGGCAAGACAACGACAACCAGCATGATTGCACAGGTGTTGATTGAAGCAGGGCTTGATCCGACCGTGGTGGTCGGCGGCATTGTGCCGATGTTGGGATCAAATGCACGTGCTGGTAATGGTGATCACTTTTTAATTGAGGCCGACGAGTATGATCGTATGTTCCTTGGGCTTGATTACGAGATAGCACTGATTAACAATTTAGAGCACGATCATCCCGATATTTTTGAGGATGATGCGGCTTATGTCGATGCGTTCGCGCAATTTGCGGCGCAAACACCAGCACACGGGCAGTTGATTTTGAATGGGGATGATGAGCTGAGCAAACCTTTGGGCGAGCAAGCTGTCTGTGACATTTATCGCGTTGGTTTGTCAGATGCCTCTGATTTATGGGCGGAAGATATTCGGCCGAATCAGCTTGGTGGGAATGATTTTATCGTGATGGAACGCGGCAACCTGCTCGGAATCGCCCGACTGCGAGTGCCCGGTGAACACAATGTCCGTAACGCACTGATGGCAATTGCCGTTACGCATAGTATTGGGGTTGACTTTCATCACATTCGCAAAGGATTGGCCGAGTTTGGCGGCGTCGGACGTCGCTTTCAGGAACTTGGAACGGTGGGTAACGTAACCGTGATTGACGATTATGCCCATCATCCAACTGAAATCCGCGCAACGTTGGCCGCTGCGCAACAGCACTTTGTCGGGCGTACCGTCTGGGCTGTGTGGCAGCCACACACGTATTCGCGGGTCAAACTGCACTTTGATGCTTTCACAGCCGCCTTTGCTGATGCAGACAAAGCGATTGCGCTCGATATTTATCGCAGTCGCGAACGAGACACGTTGGGTATGAGTAGTGCGCTTTTGGTGAACGCAATGGTGCATCCCTATGCCAAACATATCAACACAATCGAAGCTGCTGCGACGTATATCCTTGATCGAATTTCACCCGATGATGTCGTCATCACGTTAAGTGCTGGCGATGGTAACCGTGTCGGTACACTTGTATTGGATGGTTTGAGAGAAAGGTCTGCTGTTTAATATAGGACAGTTGCCTGATGATAAAAAACGATATGAGCTGGATAGCAACAGATACAGTCACAGATCATTTTAAGGCAGCGTTTGGCGAAGCGTTTAAGCTGAACCAACCGCTGGCGAAATATTCGACGGCCCGTGTGGGGGGCAATGCTGAACTGTTTGTAAAGGTGAAATCGGCCGAACAGCTACAAAAGGCGGTTGAACTAGCAATAGAGAACAACCTTCCCTACTTTGTGATGGGGGGTGGATCAAACATTTTGGTTGCAGATGAAGGCGTGAGCGGACTGGTGATTCTCAACCGCGCACGCAAAATCAGCTTTCATAACTCAGGCTTCCGCATTATTTGTCGCGCAGAGTCAGGCGTCAACATTTCTTCACTGGCGCGTCAATGCGTTGCCAAAGGGCTTGGCGGATTAGAGTGGGCGGTGAGTGTGCCTGGCACAATAGGCGGCGCAACGGTCAACAACTCTGGCGCACACGGGGCTGACATGAACTCAAACCTTGTGTCTGCAATGGTTTGGGAGCCGGGCGTTGGTGTGCGCGTGATGAGCAACTCAGATATGGCCTACGCCTATCGCAACAGTACGTTAAAGCGCGAACATGGCAGCGGAAAACCAAACCGCGTGGTGCTTTCAGTCGATTTAGAACTTAAACCAGAAACGGTGCGCGTGTTAGATGCGCGTGCAGAAGCATTTATAACCCATCGCAAACAGACGCAGCCCGGCGGCGCGACAATGGGGTCGATGTTCAAAAACCCTGAACATTATTATGCGGGCTACTTGATTGAAGCGGCTGGCATGAAAGGGCAGCGCATTGGTGGGGTCGAGGTATCAGAGAAACACGCCAACTTTTTTATTAATAGCGAGAAGGCTTCGGCCGAGGACATCCGCGCTCTGCTTGCCGAGGTATTCAACCAAGTGCGTGAGCAATTTAACGTGGAGCTTGAGCCAGAGGTTGAACTCGTTGGCGATTGGGCGTTTGATTTTGGCAGCACAACGCTACCAGATGAGGATGAAGCCGAGAATTAAGAACGGATAGTGTGTTCGGCCGAAGCGGACACACCCTATCGAATACCAAGCTAAATGGAAGAAAACGGTAAAAAACTCAAGGTAGGCGTTATTTTTGGCGGTCGTTCAGGCGAACATGAAGTTTCGCTTGTGTCAGCGCGTTCTGTGATGCAGGCGCTTGACCCCAACAAATATGAGGTTGTGCCA
>JBMZDF010000078.1:0-16559 GCA_049614105.1 Promineifilaceae bacterium (SeqCode) | reverse complement strand
GACAATGCACAAATTACCACGCCGAACCATATCCCACGCCGCAGCCTCCGCGACATTGGCGGCAATCTGCTCAAAATCTTGCTGTGAATCAACGTGATAATCCCAATCACTAAAAATATCAAAGGTGTTTGTTGTTCGGCTTCCTGTTAACTTCATAAGTAATATAATTTTACAATGTCGGCTGAAGAGGTAAGTCTCCTGAAATACCCAACCTAAAATAAAGGTGGTGCATTATGAGACGTATCAGCAGACATCTCTTGTTGAGGGTTTAAGCAACTTAGACACATGCTGATGGTTGGTTCCAAGTTGCACCATATCATCGCATGACATTCTATTTAATAGATTAGATGTTTACCCATAAGAAATAAACTTTTCAGGTGTGAAGGGTGTCTTTCCCGTTTATACCTAACTCACACAGAACAGGATGCTAAAAAATTTAAGGATAATAGCCATGACAAAACGTCGTTTCGTCTTACCACTTCTCTTGATCTTATTGCTTGTACACTCTCCACAGCCTGCCTATGCTTGCTCATGTGGGTGGGTAGATGCAAAGGAACATTTATCCGCCGATTATACTAAACGTGCATTGATTGGTAGGGTTATAGATATTCAAATCGTTGATTCAGAGGCCATTTCTGTTAGCTCATTGGATGTTACATTTGCTGTGCAGAGAGTTTTAAAAGGAGATAAGGCAAAGGAGATAACAATTCGCACAATTGATAGTGGAGGACTATGCGGGTACCATTTTGTGCTTGATGAACGATATCTAGTTTTTCTGGGCGAAAATAATTGGACAGGTTTGTGTTCTGGTAATGTAGAAAACCCCTCCTCGTTGTTGATTGCACAGCTTGATAATCGTTATATGGCACTGTTGTTGACAGCCGCTTTAGCAACCATTGTAATTCTTGTGCTCGTCGCTCGGCGAATTTTACGAACACGCAGGGTTACTCAAGCGACTTTGTCATAGGCGAATTATTCGCCAGTCAGAGTCTACCTTACTGGCCACAATGGGTAGCAGCCAGTAGGCAAAACGAGGGGTGATTTGTTTCCAGATCACCCCTGTTGCTAACTACTTTACAACGTTGACCAAACGGCCTTTGATCACGATGATGCGGCGGGGTTCTTTGCCTTCCAAGAAGCGCTGCACTGTTGCCGAACCCATTGCCAACGCTTTGGCTTCATCGTTGCTAATACCAACGGTCGCTTCGATTTTGTCGCGTACTTTGCCGTTGACCTGCACAATCAGTGTGAAGGCGTCCTCTTTTGCCAAGTCGGCATTGAAAACGGGCCACGATTGCTCATGGATGCTGTATCCATGTCCGCGCTGCGCCCACAGTTCTTCGGTGATGTGTGGCGCAATTGGGGCCAACAACTTCACCAAATCATCAACCGCCGCATTCCACACGTCGGTGCTCACATTTGATTTCTTCAGCGCGTTAATCATGCTGTTGCGCATCTCCATCATTGCTGCGATAGCCGTATTGAACACCAAGTTGTGAATCTCGTTGCTGACTTTCTCAATCGTTTGGTGATGCTTGCGTTGCAACGCTTTGTTCGCCGCTGCGTCCTCTTTTTTAGGCGCGTAAGCGTGCGTGCCGATCCGCCAGATGTCGCTGATAAAGCGTTGTGACCCTTTGATGCCGTCATAATTCCACGGGCCACCTTGCTCCCAGCGGCTAAAGAACATCAAATAGGTGCGAACTGTGTCCGCGCCATATTGGTTGACCAACGTGTCGGGTGCAACTACGTTGCCGCGCGATTTTGACATCTTCTCGCCATCTTCGCCCAGCACCATACCCTGATTGTTCAACTTCAACATTGGTTCGTCGAAATTGACCAAGCCCATTTTCTTCATTGCCATTGTGAAGAAGCGCGTGTAGATCAAGTGCATCGTTGCGTGCTCGATACCGCCTGTGTACTGGTCAACTGGCAACCAATAGGCTGCTTCTTCGGGGTCAAATGGCCCGTCGGTGTAGTTTGGACTCAAATAGCGATATTGATACCATGATGAACACATAAAGGTGTCCATCGTGTCTGTTTCGCGTGTTGCCTTGCCGCCGCAGTCGGGGCAGGTTGTTTCGTACCATTCAGGCGTTGTTTTCAACGGGCTTTCACCCGTTGGTGAAAAGTCAGCCTCGCTTGGCAACAACACGGGCAACTGATCATCTGGCACTGCCACGATGCCGCAAGCGTCGCAGTACACGATAGGAATCGGTGCGCCCCAATAGCGTTGACGGCTGATCAACCAGTCGCGCAAGCGGTAGTTGATTGACTCTTTGCCCTTTTCATTGGTTTCCAACCAGTCGATTGTGGCAGCGATTGATGGATTGCCGCGCCCTTTGTCAATGGTGGTTGGTGTGCCGTCAATTGGGCCGCTGTTGGTCATTTTGCCAGGCCCAACGTAGGCTTCTTCCATTGATGGCTCATCCAACGCGCCATCTTCTGGTTCGATGACAGGAATGATGGGCAAGCCAAATTTGCGTGCAAAAGCAAAGTCACGTTCATCGTGAGCCGGAACTGCCATGATTGCGCCTGATCCATAATCGATCAAAACATAGTCGGCGACCCAGATCGGAATGCGCTCACCATTGACAGGGTTGATGGCGTAGCCACCCGTGAAGATGCCTGTCTTTTCGCGGTCGGTTGATTCACGCTCAATTGGTGTCAAACGAGCGACATTGTCCTTGTAGGCTGCAATCTCAGCCGCTTGTTCTGCGCTGGTCACGCTGTCCAACAACGGGTGTTCGGGCGCCATCACCATGAAGGTTGCCCCCCACAAGGTGTCGGGCCGTGTAGTGAAGATGGGCATTGGATCGCCGTTTTCGGTGGTGAAAACAACTTCTGCGCCTTCTGATCGGCCGATCCAATTCGTTTGCATCGTCTTGACACGTTCAGGCCAGTCGATTGTGCTAAAGTCGCGCAACTCCTCAGCGCAGTCGGTAATGGTAAAGAACCACTGCTCCAAATTCTTCTTGATGACAGGCGTGCTGCAACGCTCGCAGTGGCGGTCGTCGCCCCAAACCTGCTCGCGAGCCAGCGTTGTGTTACAGCTTGGACAGAAGTCCACGGCGCTGCGTTTGCGATACGCCATGTTGTGTTCATACAGCTTTTTGAAGAACCACTGCGTCCATTTGTAGTAGCTTGGGTCGCAAGAAACCGCTTCGCGCTCCCAATCGAACATCGTTCCCATGCTTTTCAATTGTTCACGCATGTGCGCGATATTGCTCCATGTCCACTTATTCGGGTCCATGTTGTGCTTGATGGCGGCGTTTTCGGCCGGCAAGCCAAACGCATCAAAGCCCATCGGGAACAGCACATTGTACCCTTGCATTCGCATGTAGCGGGCGCGGGCATCGCTGGGAGCCATTGCGTACCAGTGACCGATGTGCAAATTACCGCTAGGGTAGGGCAACATCGTCATTGCATAGTGCTTTGGTTTGCTGCGGTCGATCAACTGACGGTACAGTTTGGTTTCATTCCATGTGTCGCGCCATTTCGTTTCGATTTCGGTTGGATTGTATTGATTGTCAGACATGATTAAACCTTTGGTAGGTTGGATATTCAGTAATTTAGTTTGTGAGCGGATTGGGTCGGATGTGGCGCAGGCCCTGAATTGCGACAACGCGAATTTGCGCCGCAATCAGGGCTAAATAAGGAGGAGATAGTTTGTGTGGAAGATGTTAGTGTCAAACATATCTTTAGAAAGTTGCTAGCTATTGTTTAAGGACAGGTTGTTAAGTGGGGATTTCGGCCGAAAATATCGCTCTCCGCCGGAATCATTTTGCCACTAATCTCTATATCACTACCCTCAATCTTTAACGGGAACCAGCCCGTTTCACCATCTTCAAACTGCAACTGCATCATGGCCGTGCTAGGTGGGTTGTAGTTCCCCGATTCACCTGCTACGATGCGGGTAATTTCTTTGTTATTGCCACTATTCACAATCACAATATCGCCGTTGCACTGATTGTCCAACTGATATTGATTTGTAAACGTGTTCTCAATCCCGCTGGTCACATCAACACTGCTAAATTGATTAATAGCATAAAGCAACGCCACTAAGGCCAGCAAAATCATAAAATCGCGTTGCATCGTGTTTTTTTGCATAAAGAATTGTATTTCAGGTGTTCAGTCGTTTATTATTTCAGATAACTTGCTGATAAACTGACATACTAACTAAAAACAAAAAGACCCCATTCAACTCTGATTGCTCAGAGACGAAAGGGGCTTCCGCGGTACCACTCTGTTTAACAATATCGGTGGTGTGCTTGTGTGGACCTAAAGGGACTCGAACCCTTGACCTCTACAATGCCATTGTAGCGCTCTCCCAGCTGAGCTATAGGCCCGTAAAACAGATGTTGGCAATTTGCCAGATATTGTTCACTCAAACGTTTAACGCACGCGACACGTTGCTAACTACTTAGGTTCATCAGCAAAGCTCAAGGGCGAGTTCAGTTCTATCATGTAACACTCTCAGCCGATGATGTTACTTTCTGTGTGGGCGAACTTAATACTCCCTGTCAAAGCCATTTGATTTCTGTTTTTAAGAGAAACGGAATCATAGCGTAGCAGGCAAACGATGTCAAGCAAAAATTTTGAGCAATGTGAACATGAGCTGTATATCACCCGTCTAGTCACTCAGTAAATCAGCAAGTGCGGTGCGCTTTTTTGCTATCGTATTGGGAACATCGATGGTGCAGGATGCCTACATAATTCCTTCACAGTTTGCCTAAATTTTGCCAACAATGTTTTTCTATCCTGTTCTCAAGCGACAAGGGCAACCTTGAACCAAGCAAAAACAGTTAGCGGGACGTTGTTCCCGATGGAGTTAGACATGAGACATGGACATTCAAGACACGGACATTTTGGGCGCGGCGGCGGGCATCGAGGTGGATTTGGTCATCGCGGCTTCGGCCGACGTGGATTCAGACGCCGTGGCTTCCGTATCCCCTTTTTCAGTCGCTTCTTCAGACTACGCCGCTGGTTTTGGTAAGGTTAGAACACAAATGGCAAGCGCAATGGATAACAAATAATTCATATTTGTTGGCCGTTATGAATTATCAATTGGAAAATATTGCACATTGTCCCGCCTCTTGGGACAATGTGCGCTATGCAATCGATTTGGCACTTATTGACAAAATGGCGTGAGTTTGTGGCGGGGCGTGCGTACCCGCAACCACCTGAGTATGCTGGTGATGATGTCGTTTTCGGCCGATTTATCGAAGACAGCCGCATCGTCCAGCCCAATGACTGTTTCGTTGCACGTGTCCGTCCCTACAGCAACGGACATCGCTTTATTGCGCAGGCAATCGCCAAAGGCGCAACCCTCATCATCGCCCAAGCAGGCGAGACAATTCCCGACCTTCCTGACAATTCCCCACCCATTTGGATCGTGCCCGATACGGCCATTGTGCTGACGTGGCTTGCCGCCGCGTGGCATGATTTTCCCGCCCAACAGCTAACCACAATCGGCGTTACTGGCACAGATGGTAAAACCTCGATCGCTAACATTTTGTACGAAATGTTGGTCGCTGCCCAGCTCAAAACGGGCATGATCAGCACGATCAAGGCAGTGATCGGCAATGAGGAAATGCCGACTGGGCTGCACGTGACGACGCCGCAAGCGCCGCAAATCCAAGCCCTGTTGCGTCGTATGGTTGATGATGGCTGCACACACTGCGTTCTAGAGGTCACGTCGATGGGGTTGGCGGAACATCGCGCCGACACCGCCTTTTTTGATGTGGCGGTGATGAGCAACGTCAAGCATGAGCATTTAGATTATCATGGCAGTTGGGAGGCGTATCTGGCGGCGAAAATGCGTTTGTTTGAGCTTGCGCCGATGGGGATTGTGAATATGGATGATGTTTCGGCCGAAACGATCCAAGCCCTCCCCCAAAAGCAGCTTATCAGCTACGGCATCGACAACGGGGCGCTGTTGATGGCTGAGTCGATTGAATTTTCGGCCGAAGCGACCCGCTTTGCGCTCACAATCGGCGCACCTCTATTTCATGAACCCGCGTCCACACTTCTGTCAATACGCCGTCTCGTCTTGCCCATCGACACGGCACTTGTTGGACGCTTCAACATTGAAAATATTTTAGCCGCAGCGGGTGTGCTGATGGCGCTCGGACTGCATCAGCAATTTGTCCAACAGGGGATCGCGGCGCTCGAAGTTATCAGCGGGCGCATGGAGCGTATCAGCGCGGGGCAGTCGTTTTTGACGATTGTTGATTTTGCGCACACGCCAAACGCACTGCTCAGAGCGATTGAAGCCTCGCGAGGGATGACCAATGGACGTATCATTAGCGTATTCGGCAGTGCAGGTCGCCGCGATGTCGAAAAGCGCCGCATGATGGCGGAAGTTTCTGCCCAGCACGCCGATTTGACGATTTTAACGGCCGAAGACCCCCGTCAAGAACCGCTCGCCGATATTTTGCAAATGATGGCGGATGGGTGTATCAAATACGGCGGCGTTGAAAATAAAACATTTTGGCGCATCCCCGATCGTGGTCGCGCTATTTATCACGCGCTAAGCTTGGCGCAGGCTGACGATCTTGTCCTGATCTGCGGCAAAGGTCATGAACAATCGATGTGTTTTGGCGTCATCGAATACCCATGGGACGATCGCGACGCAACCCGCGCCGTTATAGGCGCATTTTTAGCGGGTGAAACAACACCCGATTTAGGATTACCAACATTTGAAGGCAGTCAGGCGTAAGGAGAAAACGCGGTTTATTTTCCGCTCCCCTGCGTCTGCTTTTCCCACCCAACGGAGATACTATGTTCAAGCGAATTTTTGATAACTTTGATGATATTGACCCAAAAAAGCTGGTCGAGGTAGTTAACTTAGTTTGGAACAATCGCGACAAGTTTATGGACCTGATCGAGCGGATGCCTGCGCTGCTGCGTGAAACGGGCAACAGTATCGAATCGGCCGGAACAAGCGCGATGAAGGCGAGTGTCTTTTTGGTGGGTGACGATGATGGGTCGCCAAGCGCAAAGGATATTTCGGTGATGGCGGCCAATGCGCTCGAACGTTGCCAGACGGAATTGGTTGAGGCAGCGCAGATTATGGCGAAAATTGGGGATGACATTGACGATATTCGGATTCCTAGTTTTCGGCCGAAACACACCGAAGTCCTTGGTATCAAAGTCGTCAACGGATTCGAGATGGGTGAAAATCAGCTTATCGATAACGCGGCTGGTCGCCTCCAGCAAGGCGCATCACGACTCAGCGAGATCGGCAAAGATTTACGCCTTGTCGCCGACAACCTGCGCGATCTCGGTGGCGTGTTAGCCGACACGGGTGGCGATCTAAACAACCTTGGCGATCAACTGCGTCTAAGCGGTCAAACATTACGCTCGTTTGGCGAATGGGACACAAACGACGAGAAACCCTCATCAGGATACAATGATCCAGGCGGTTTTGTTCAGAACATTGGTTAGATAAGTGCGCCACAAAACGGCTCATTAGTCTGGCAAGAGGCTAGCTGTTTAACCGTTTTCGCGGTCAAAGACTCTAAGTCCGTGTTAGGCGTGGTGGAAATGACAAGACGTTTTCGTTATTTGAATCATTAATGGTGAATGCTGTTAAGTAGATTAACCAACCCAGGCAAATGGTATGCACGCGATTGTTCTGACTTTTGAAACTGAACGAGACCAATTTCTGCGCGATATTCAGCAGGAGCTACAGGCGCGTTTTGGCTTGTCCCATGTTCCAACACATCCGCACTGCTCATTCCATGTGGCGTTGAGCTACAATTTTGAGCTGACGGAGGCGGTGCTTACCCACTGGGCGCAACGTGTTCCGCCGCTGCGCCTGACAGCCTCTGGGTACGGATTGTTTCCGCATGACAATGATGTTGTGATTTACTCAACTATTTCGCAAACGCCGCGTCTAACCGCCATTCATGTCGACCTATACAACTGTATGTTGCCCGCGACAAAACAAATTCACAGCTTGTTCGCGCCCGACAGATGGGTTCCGCATGTAACCTATGGAAACTTGCCCAAAACAAGTTTTTCAAGCGCAATGGGCTGGCTTGTTGAGCAACCGCCTTACTGGGCGAGCACCTGTACTGAAGTCGCTATTATGGAATTTCGTAATGGAACATATGTAAAGCGTTTTGCGACAGAGCTATGTGGCAAACCCGATACGCTTTGATACAGGGCTGTGATATAGTTTTTTGTGACAATTCACAGGTTATCAGGTGGTTGGACTTTCAAAAAGATTAGCCTTTGCAAACTACTAATCAGTTGCGGCCCCGCCGCGTTACGATTTACCATTTTATGATTAAGCAATTTATCAGTCGAGTTCGACGCAATCATGGCCTTGAGCACGCTTCGATTCATGTTTTGAGCGAAAAACATGAGGGATTCAGCGCACAGGGCAACAGCAACCACCGTGGCTTCTATTTGAATATCTACGGAGAGATTCCCGAAGCGGATATAACGGCGGCGGTTGAGGAAGCTTTTACACGGATGAAAGGTGGGGAGCATGGGCTTGCTGTGCATCCCAACTGCGGCACGGTGCTGCTGACAACCGCAACAATGACAACCCTCGCAGCGCAGGCTGCATTTGCAGTCGAACAGTTTCGCCAAAGTGATGACAAAAGCGACGTTGAGATTATTCTTGGCGGCTTGCCAATGGCTGTGTTGGCCTCTGCGGTTGCGCTGATTTTGTCACGTCCTGCGGGGATCAGCCTCCAGAAAAACTATACGGTTGAGGGCGATTTGCAGGAGATGCAACTGGTGCGGGTGAAGAAAATTCAGCCGAATATCACCACCCGACTCTTCAAACTGCTCCTCGCTGGCGGTCAACCACTCAACTCAACCTCGTATTTTGTCGAGACAGTTCACTAAAACGTAAACTATAAAACGGAAGGCGTGAAGAATGCCGCATCACGTTTTATGTTTTACGCATTACACTTACGCCCTTGTTTTACCTTTTCCACGGCGACGACACCTTTAGCAAAAAGCGACAGATTAACAAACTAATCGCGAAAATGGGCGATCCAAAGATGTTGGAGCTAAACACAACCCATTTGGACGGCAAAGGGTTGACCGCTTCCCAACTGCAAGCCGCCTGTGGCGCGATGCCGTTTTTGTCCAAATACCGATTGGTGCTGGTTGATAACTTTCTTGGCAGCAAACCTGGCAAGAAAGTTATCAAAACGATTACGGCCTATTTGCCAAAGATGCCTGATTTCACACGGCTGCTCTTTTTGGAAGCTGGCACGATTCGCAGCACAAACGCGCTGCACAAATTAGCCGACAGCGAGAAGCGGGGCTATGTCAAACTGTATGAAAGCCCCAAAGGCAACGAACTGGTTCGCTGGGTACGCAATGAAGTCGCGGCGCGTGAAGGACAAATTGCGCCGCGTGCCGCCAATATGCTGGCGGCCAATGTGGGCAGCAATTTATTGGCGCTGACGCAGGAAATTGAGAAGCTGACGCTTTACAAAAATGGCGGACTGATTCAGCCGCAAGATGTAGAGTTGTTGTCTCCTTATTCGGCCGAAGCCAACATTTTCGACCTCGTTGACGCCCTCGGCAGCCGCAATGGCAAAAAAGCGGTTCTACTGCTGCAACAGAAACTCAACGAAGGGGATTCCCCTTTTCAACTGTTTAGCATGGTCGTGCGCCAGTTCCGTCTCATCATCCAAGCAAAATCATGTGCTGAGAAGGGACTCCGCGCCAACGAGATAGCCAAAGCGGTTGGCATGCACCCTTTTGTGGCGGGTAAGGTGCTGAAACAGTCGAAAAGCTTCTCGATGGGGCAGCTACGCCGTATTTATCAGCATTTGCTCCAGATCGATGTTGACGCCAAAACAGGCAAGACCGATCTCGAAACAGCCCTCAACTTATTTGTTGCCTCGCTCTCCACATAAAAAGCGTGAGGAATAAGCAGTCAAACTGAAACACTTCTGCTTGCTCCTTACTTCTTGCCCCTGACAGCCTCCCCATGACAGAACAATCTTCAGTTCCCTTTGTTGCGCTCCAATCTCGTGATTTTCGGTTGCTTTGGTTCGGCCGAATTCCCTCTCTCCTTGGCACACAAATGCAGAGTACGGCGATTGCGTGGCATGTTTATTCGCTGTTGGAAGGTGCGGAAAGCAGCGTGACGATTTTCGGCCGAACGATCGCCCTAGACGCACAGGCGTTGGGGCTTGGATCGCTGGGACTGATGCGCGTGTTGCCGATTTTGCTGCTGGCGTTGATAGGTGGCATTGCGGCCGATACCTACGATCGGCGCAAAATCATGCTTGTAACAGAAACTATCGCGATTAGCGGCGCGGCCGTTCTGACGTTCCTCACCCTAGCTGGCAACATCACATTGCCGCTTCTCTATTTATTTACGGCGCTTACAACAGGCGTTTCAGCATTCCAGACGCCTGCCCAGCAATCCCTAATCCCCAACCTTGTGCCAAAAAATGCGCTCGGCAACGCGGTCAGCATGAATACAATCCTATATTATGTGGGCAGTATCGCTGGCTCTGGCGCAACGGGCCTGATGATTGCATGGCTTGACATTGGCTATGTTTACCTGATCAACACCTTTTCGTTTTTAACGGTGATTATTGCGCTGTCGATGATGAGCTATCGACAAACGGAAAAACGTAAATCAACCTTTAACTGGGCGTCCATCGTTGAAGGCATGCGCTATACGCACGGCAATAAATTGGTGTGGAGTACGATGCTGATGGATTTTTGGGCCACCTTCTTCAGTGGCTCGCGTACGATGTTGCCGTTAATCGCCACCCGCGTGTTTGGCATGGGCGAGGTTGGCTTTGGTCTTTTGTCAACGGCACAACCGATCGGGGCGGTTGTCATGGGGCTGATTATGTCCGCAATTGGCGAGATTCGTAAACAGGGGCCAACCCTGTTGATTAGCGTTGGTTTATTTGGGTTGGCAACGATGCTGTTTGGTTTTTCAGATCATTATGTCAACTTTTTTGGCACAACCGCTGCATTTGTCCTTGGCTATATTTTCTTTGCGCTGACAGGGGCAACAGACACAGTTTCCAGCGTGATTCGCGGCACGATTCGGCAGATGACCACGCCCGACGAGTTGCGTGGACGCATGACGAGTGTCAACATGATGTTTTTTATGGGCGGGCCGCAACTGGGCGAAGTGGAAGCAGGCTTTGCCGCTGCGCTTGTCTCAGCCCCTTTTGCGATTGTCACAGGTGGCTTGGCAACGATTGTGATGGCAGGTTATATGACGTGGCAATATCCAATTTTGCGTGAGTATGATAAGTAGGAAGGGTGAGCAGGCGTTTAGTTGAGATCCGTCTGACAGGTAGGCGGTGCTGATTGCTAAAACGCTTTTGCATAAGAACTGATGTTTAAACAACAAGTAGAAAAAATCAGAGTTTTCCATGTCGATGCGTTTGCGACGGAAACGCTGATACGTGGGGAAATGACGATTTAGCTGTTTGTCTGCCTTTGAACGGCAGGTTGGATAAGGGTGTTTTCAAAGATGGTCATCGTGAGACGTCGCGCATTCGCGATTTTGGCGCTCAATGCGGCTTTGATACTGCTTGGGACGATTGGTTATGCGCTAATCGAACAATGGTCGCTGATCGATTCACTGTACATGACCGTCATCACCATTGCGTCAGTTGGATATAGTGAGGTCAACCCGCTGACGCAAGGCGGGCGTATCTTTACGATTCTGCTGATTTTGGTTGGTGTGGCAACGATGGCAACGACCTTTACCCTCATGGTCGAGACAATCCTCAATTCAGAGATCCAGACAATTTGGAGTACGCGACGAATGCAGAGAACGCTAGATGGGCTGCAAGATCATATTATTGTGTGTGGCTTCGGCCGAGTTGGAAGCAACGCCGTGCATGTGTTGATGCACGAACACAAGCGCGACATTGTTGTCATCGACAATGAAACGCACGAAGACGATCTGTTCCTAAACAAAAAGATTCACCGCCTGAGAGGTGATGCCACCCAAGATGATGTCCTGCGCCAAGCGGGGATCGAGCGTGCATGGGGGCTGTTGACCGTGACGGGGGATGATTCAGTCAACCTATTTATCGTCCTTTCCGCCCGCTCGCTCAACCCGAATCTGACAATTGTTGCCCGCAGCTCACGCAATGAGAATGAGTCAAAGATGTTACGGGCTGGCGCAAATCGTGTTGTCTCTCCATATGACATCGGTGGCAAACGCATGGCGCATTCGCTGTTGCGTCCGCATCTCACCGAGTTTCTGGACGTGCTGACGGGTGATGCTGGGGTTGAAATGTGGTTAGAGGAGCTAAAGGTGAAGGCAAATGCGCAACTTGTTGGCAAAACGGTTGCCGAAGCAAACATGCGCCAGAAAACAGGCACGACGCTGCTTGCTATTTTGCGTCAGGGGCGCAGCGAGGTGATTACACCTGATCGCAACGTGCGGTTTGAAGTGGATGACGATTTGATCGTTATTGGAACGCGCCAGCAGCTTGATAACCTAGAGAGTTTCATGGCCTGAACAGGCGACAAAAAGCGCTGAATTTTGAAATTTGAGCGCATATGCTCTCTGGTAGGCTGGTATTTTTCGTACTTTTGCAGTCAAATTAGAATAACTGGCAAAAGCGTCGTTTACCGTGGACTTAATCATCCAAAAATTTGAAAACTTTTAGTTGGTTGCAAACGATACGGTCTATCGCATACACTCTCTCAGTAGCTAGTAAAATAAAGTTAGGGGCAATATGGCGTGTAACAATCCTTGGTTAAGATAAGGGAATACTTAATCAAATAGGTTCGCCATACTATTTGCAGCCTGTTAAACAGTCCAAACAACTTGATATGAGGCCGTTCGAGTAAGGGTAGAATGATCTAATTCTTCGGATTGCCTAAAAAACCTATGTCAAATCCAGCACTTAAGCGATTGGGATTTTCAGATAACGATCGCGTTTTTATCTTTCATGCCGACGACATTGGCTTGAATTATGCTTCTGTTGAGGCATATCGCGACTTGCTCGCGCATAGTCCGCTGTCATCGGCCGCAGTGATGACACCCTGCCCATGGTTTCCAGCCGCAGCACAGTTGTTTCGTGAACAGACGGCGCACCCGCGTCTTGACGTGGGCATTCATTTGACGCTAACTAGCGAATGGGATAAATGTCGCTGGCGACCTATCTCAACAGATGAGCCAAGCAGCGGATTGTTAGATGAGGAGGGGTACTTTCCGCGAACGACAGCCGCCGTGCAGGCAAATGCGTGTGTGGAGGTTGTGGAAAAGGAGTTGCGTGCGCAGATTGAACATGCAATTTCGGCCGAAATCAACCCCACCCACATCGACAGCCACATGGGCACACTGATGCACCCCAATTTCTTGCCCATCTACATGCGTCTAGGGCTTGAATACCAACTGCCAGCCTTCAATGAACGGCTTACGATTGAACGCATTTGCAGTGCGGGGTTTGCTCAAAGCTGCGCAGAACAGTTGGTGGCTAAGCTGGAAAAGGTTGAGCAGCAGGGTATGATTTTCTTTGACAAAACCTACATGCTGCCGCTGAACAGCCATCAGTCGCTTGAGGCGCGGTTGGCCTATGCAACTGATATTCTGAATTCGGCCGAACCGGGCCTCTACTACTTTCTCATCCACCCCTGCATTGACACGCCTACCCTCCGCTCGCTTGCGCGTGATTGGGAAGCCCGCGTCGGTGACTACAATTTGTTTATGAGCAAGCAATGGCACGCGGCGATAGACGCCAGCGGCGTTAAAGTGATCGGCATGCAGGCGTTGCGCGATGCGTTGCGTGCCAAGGTGGGGAGTTGACCCCACGACTTTGTTTCTAAAGCTCGACTAGCTTGCCCGCATCCACCGCAACTTTTCCATCAAGCGTGATGGTGCAGTTGCGCACTGGAATGTCAAAGTGACCTTCGGTGAAGCGTCCTGCAAATTCGTTTGCGCCTGTTGAAAACAGGAAGTTGCCCGCGTAACAGCGTGTTTCTGTGCCGTTGAAATCTCGTTTGTCGTACATCGTCAGCGATTCATAGCGGGCGTTGGGATTCAGACCCCAGCCGACATGCGAGGTTGCATACGCCAATGGGTCGTTCCATGCGGCTAGATAGCGGGTGAACAACTCGTAATCTGTGCCGCTGCCCTCGATGTGGGTGATATAGTCGTTTTCGATTGTTAGAACGAGCTGTTGCTCAATATAACGTTTGAACGTCAGATTGATGTCGCCCACGTCAAGCACGAGCGTGCCGTTGACGCTGTTTGCCCGTGGGAAGCTGACAAGGACGCCGCCGGGCCAATGGGTCAGCGTGCCAGGTTTGTCGGTGAATCCCCAGTTGCCAACGGTGGGTGACTTCACCATGTTGACTGTTAAATCAGTTCCTGCGGTTGACGTGACGCGCATTTCGGCCGATTTTCGCACCAACCGTGACGCCGCCAACACCTTCGGCTTCAAATCCTCTGTCGGAACCAGTCGCTCCAGCGCCTCTGGATGCTCATTGCTGACAAACAGCACACGCGCCCCGCTTTTCAAAATCGTCGGCAATTCTGGCGCATGCATTGGCCCTTCCAACGTGCAGTCAACAATCATTGGAACGCTTGTCAACGCCGCAAGCGCCGCTTTTGAATGTTGTAACGCTTGCGATGCACCTGTTGAACGCACGGGAACGGGGGCGGTCTGCGGCGGCGTTGGCATGACAACATGCACAGGTTTTGCGCCCATCCGCAGCAACGCTAGCTCGCTTAGCTGCACGTTTAGCGCCCGCGACTGTGTTTCAGACAAGATCACAACCTCGTCACCCGCCGCCACTTTGCACAAGCTAAACACCCGCTCAAATGCATTGATCCACTTTGCTTCTATCCGATCGCTTAACATAAATATTTCCTCATCCATTTATAGTTATGGGTTGTTAGGTATTCTCTTCGATGTTGACATAAATGACGTCATTCGACCATGCGTAGATAAACGCAACCGTGCCGATAAGAGATGCTAGCACGATTAGCGTTGTCATGAGGGCCACATTTGGCACGTAAAGGACAAATGCCGTGATTGCGAGTGTCATCACGATCGCATTGATAACTGTGTGAATCACTATTTGTTTTATGTTGGGATAATAGGGAACACGATCAAGATACTCGTTGGGAAGCGCAACGTCTTTTTTGTGCAATAGTTCGGCTAAGACTTCAAATGCGATGTCCACAACCTGCGGATTTTTATCAACATTTTTCAACTTTTTGAGATGCTCAGGTCGATAACGCAGGCGATTGTGTTTGAGCGCCTCGTTATAATTTTCGTCCATTAGCTCTCCTAGATGGCCGAGCTGGTACTTTACTCCCTGAGCTTTGAGCGCCTGTTTAATCGTTTTAGTGACCAATCCGTCAGGAATGTAGGGGATAGTAACGTACGCCATTGTTTTGTCGCCTCAAGATGATTGGGTCGGGAACACAACTTGTGCCTAACGATCAAACTGCTGCTTTAACTTAAAGTGCTGCACCTTGCCCAGCGCGTTCTTTGGCAGGTTATCAACAAAGTGATAGGCACGCGGCAGTTTGAAACGCGCAATCTTGCCGTCCATAAAAGCGCGTAACTCGTCGGCGTTTGCGCCCTTGCAAACAACGACCATTTCAGGACGTTCGCCCCATTTCTCATCGCTCATGCCGATCAGCGCACATTCGACCACGGCCGAATGCTGATTGAGAACGCGCTCAACTTCGGCCGCATAAATATTCTCGCCACCCGAAATAATCATATTCTTCTTGCGGTCTTTGATGTAAACATAGCCATCTTTATCCTGATGACCAATATCGCCCGTGTGGAACCAGCCATCGTTTAGCGCATTGGCGGTCGCTTCTGGGTTACGCCAGTAGCCCTGCATGACGTTGGGGCCACGCAGCAGCACTTCACCCTCTTGGTGAGGCGGTAGCGGGTTGCCTGATGGATCAACGATCATGACTTCGCAGTGTAGGCCAGCGAGGCCGGTGGATCCAATTCGGCCGAAATCAGCCCCTGGACGATGATAAACAGCAATTGGCGATGTCTCAGTGCAGCCATACATCTCCACAACGGTCACATCGACCTTGCGCCACTCATCCGATAAATGCCTTGGAACCAGCATCGACCCTGTACAAATCAAGCGCAAATTTGAGAAATCAGTCTCTTTCCACAGCGGCGAACCGATACACGCCCGCTGCGTTGCCGGCACAAAACAGCTTAAAGTTGGTGCAGGGTGTGACCCATCCTTTGCAGAAAGCGCCCGCAGCACGTTGTCAGGATTAAAGCCGCGATGCATGATAATTGTCGCGCCAAGATGCAGGGCAGGGGTTGTCTGATTGTTCAACCCGCCAACATGGAACAGCGGCAAACACATCATGATTACGTCCTGACTCGTCATGTCCTGCATGTGCTGGCTGTTGATTGCATTCCAGAAAAGGGCATTCTGTGACAGCATTGCGCCCTTCGGACGCCCCGTCGTGCCAGAGGTATAAACGAGCAGCATCGTGTCCTCAAGGCTGCCCGCTGAGCCAAGCGCCCCCGCTGGCGCACCCGCCATGAGATCGTGCCAACTGTGTCCGCCGTCGGGCGTAAAGTCTAGACCCACTA
>JBMZDF010000077.1:0-16752 GCA_049614105.1 Promineifilaceae bacterium (SeqCode) | reverse complement strand
TGAGTTTCATCCCCGACTTGAAAGAACAGGGCTTTCACGGGCTAAAGCCCAAGAGGCGTAATTTGTTGAATATCGGCTATAGAAATTACCCGTTCGCCTGTTTTTTGGCTGATAGTAATCGTGTTTGGGCCAAGGGTGAGGGTTTGGGTTATTGGTACAGAGAGTTTACTCAACCGATACCACACGTAGCAGATTCCAACGATAATAACAGCAAAGATCGCAACGCAAACCTGCCCAACAATTAAGGGGAACTCAACCCACACCTGCTTGATCAAAAAAAGGATAGCAAGCAAGCTTAATGCAACTCCCCTATAGGGAGACTTAAATTGTGGGATGCTAACTGTTCGAGTATAGATGATTGATTCTAACAACAGGATTCCTCCGTACTGGCAAACTGACTTAACCTATCCATGTGCTTTCCAACCGTATCCTCAAACTGGAAATCACACTAGTGATGGAACAGGCGAACGCCTGTGAATGCCATCATCATATCATATTGATTGCAGGCTTCAATCACGCCCTCGTCGCGAATCGAGCCGCCAGGTTGGACAATGTACTGGACGCCTGTTTGTTGGGCGCGGTCGATGCTGTCGCGGAAGGGGAAAAATGCATCGGAGCCAAGCGTGACGCCCGTGAGTTGGTCGAGCCATGCGCGTTTTTCCGCCTTGCTGAGGCGTGTGGGTGGTGTTGCAAAGCTTTGTAGCCAGTGGGCTTCTTCGGCCGCTGAAAGCGCATCCAGCAAGAACTGATCAATTGCATTGTCGCGTTCAGTTCGGCCGATTTTTTCGCGAAACGGCAGCCCCAACACGGTTGGATGCTGTCGCAGCCACCAAGCTTCCGCCTTGGTTGCCGCCAAACGTGTGCAGTGAATGCGGCTTTGCTGCCCCGCACCGATACCGACTACTTGCCCATCATAAGCAAAACAGACCGAGTTCGACTGCGTATATTTCAGCGTAATCAGCGCAATCAACATATCCTGTTTGGCCTCGTCAGGTAAATCGGCCGCAGCGGTAACAACGTTGGTCAAGTCGTCCACCGTGGGAAGGGTGGTGTTGCGCTGTTGTTCAAACGTGATGCCAAACAGCTCGCGTGTGGTGGTTGGGCTGGGTTCAAACGTGGGATCGATCTGGATAATTCGATAGCCGCCTTTTTTCTTTTTGCGGAGAATTTCGAGCGCTTCGGCCGAAAACCCCGGCGCAATTACCCCGTCCGATACCTCTTTGCGAATCAGCTTCGCCGTTGAAACATCCACGACATCGCTCAACGCCGCCCAATCTCCAAATGAGGAGACGCGATCCGCACCCCGTGCGCGTGCGTAAGCTGTTGCCAAGGGAGACAGTTTAAGTTTTCCAACAAAGTAAATCTGTTTCAGACGCTCATCCAAAAGCTTCGCAACCGCTGCCCCTGCGGGACTCACATGCTTAAATGAGGCGGCCGCTGGCAACCCCGTGGCTTGTTTTAGCTCACGAACCAACTGCCAAGCGTTGAGCGCATCAAGTAAATTGATATAGCCGGGCTGTCCATTTAAGACTTGAATGGGCAACTGTCCCTTTTCAACAGAAACACGTGCCGCCTGTTGGTGCGGATTCATTCCATAACGCAAACTTAATTCTTTCATGCGTTAAATTATACCGATGGTTGATAGGGAGAGGATTGGAGAAGATGTATAGCACAACCCGAATCATTCGTGCAGTTTGCTAGGCTGCAAATATAAAAATGCCACCTTGCGGTACTGCGTGGTGGCTTGAAAACTTACTTAAGGGGGATAATTAGGACTTGCCCAACCTCCAGCCGATCGGGATTCACCAAACTGTTGAAGGCTAGAATGTCCTCAACCGTGATGCCGTTGGCTAGCGCAATGTTGTAGAGAGATTCGCCTGCTTGAACCGTATGGTTCCTTGTTGGGGGAGGGGTTGGGGTTGGATCAAAAATTTGGGTTGGCAGGGGGGTACTATTCTGGATAGGGGTCAGCGGTGATTGCTCGTCCTGCTCTGGCAAAATGAGGATCGGAGATTGCACTGAATCTCCCGGGGAACTGGGGGCAACCTCAGCAGGTGTGTTTGTTACACTGCCATCGTCAACCGACGTCAGCACAATCATACCAATCGCGGCAATTAGTCCGGCCAATACGACCGTTGTCATCCATTGTTTTAACTGCAACATCTCTGTATTACATTTTACACGGTCTTATGCCAAAGCGTAAACCCCGTGGAACAGGACTATAGTAACAGCCAACACGGTTATTGGGAATAAGGATTATAAAAAGCGGGCAGGCAGGGCTATAGTTTACCTTGATGCCTTCTATTTAAGTGCTTGACTCCCACTCTTTCGCGTTAAAATGCGAACCTACGTCCGAGATTTCGCAACCAAACAACGAGGTCACATTATGACCGCTGGCATATTATGGGTCTTTTTCTCATCTTGGCCTAAAGGGTTTTCTTCGGCCGATAATTAAACAATTCAACTTGTGAATGGACCTTCGCAGCCACACAAATGTCTGCGACTAATCACTCACAACAAGCGCTAGTCTAAGTTGAGTTTAAAAGATACCTTATGCCTGTATTCGATCATACTGTTTGAGAGTCAAATAGAAAGCAAAAAACGCGGTAATTCCGCATAATCACGAAATTATCACGTTTTGGCGTGCAATATATTCAAAACACAAGTATTGCCAAACGTAGATTAATAAACAGGCAAATTGGAATCAACCTCACGCGCCCAGCGGTTGATCCCGCCGTCCAAGTTCCATAAATTGCTAAAACCGCGTGGCGCTAACTTGCGAATAATGGCTGCGCTGCGCCCGCCAGAACGACATTGAACAACAATTTCTGCATCTGGATCAAGCTCAGCAATCCGCTCGACCACATCCCCTTTTGGAATGAGCACAGAGCCTAGATGAGAAAGATTAGAGATTTCCCATTCATGGGGTTCGCGCACGTCGAGAATGAATAAATTGTCGCCATTATCAAGGCGGGCTTTGAGTTGTTGGGGTGAGAGCTGTCGCACTTCCATTGGTGTTTCCTCTTCGTCTGGGTTTGTATAATCACTGCGATCATGCGCGGGCGAGCCGCAAAACTGTTCGTAGTCGATTAATTCTGTCACGGTTGGGTTTGCGCCGCAAACCTTGCAGTTAGGATTTTTGCGAAGCTTAAGTTCGGTGAACTCCATCATTAGCGCGTCAAACAACATCAGACGCCCGATCATTGTTTCGCCTGCGCCAATAATTAGTTTGACCGCTTCGGTGGCTTGCAAGGTTCCGACGATCCCTGGCAAGATGCCTAACACCCCACCTTCCGCACAGCTTGGCACAAGCCCCGGCGGTGGCGGTTCAGGATAGAGGCAACGATAACAAGGGCCTTCTTGCGCGTGAAACACAGAGACTTGACCCTCAAAGCGAAATATGCTGCCGTATACATTTGGCTTGCCAAGCATGACGCACGCATCATTGACCAAATAGCGCGTTGGGAAGTTGTCCGTGCCGTCGATAATAATATCGTAGGGTTCAAACAATTCGAGCGCGTTGGCCGAACTTAATGGCACGTTGTAGGTGTCGACTTGAACATGTGGATTGAGCGCTTCGATGCGTTCTTTGGCCGCTTCAAGTTTAGACCGCCCGACATCGGCCGTCGTGTAAAGCAACTGGCGCTGCAAATTGGTGTAATCAACAATATCGTAATCAACCAATCCAAGTCGTCCAACACCTGCCGCTGCTAAATACATGGCGAGTGGTGATCCCAACCCCCCTGCGCCAATTAACAAGATGCTGGCAGCTTTGAGTTTTTTCTGTCCTGTGATGCCTACATCTGGTAGCAAGAGATGTCTGCTGTAGCGGCGCACCTCTTTCTGATTTAGCTGGACACCTTCGGCCGAAATTCCGATATGGCTCATGCGAACGCTCCATCTGGCGCATCTTTAATCCGCCAGCTTGTGTTTAGGGCCTCTCAGATGAATGATGACCAGCCCGCCCACAATGAGATCGACCTGTCTAACTTTTGAGAGTGCCTGACTTTCTACCGACACAATATAGCGTTTGTCTGAGCTAGTTCCAATTAGAGTTGTATTGATTAAGGGTGTGTTTCATTTGAGTAAAGAGCGGTGGCTGAGCCAGTCGAAGCCTGAGCGACAAACCGCGACGACTTCGACAAGCTCAGTCTACGTTATTGTCACCAATCCGCTACGACTTCGGCAGGCTCAGTCTACGTTGTTGTCACCAATCCGTTTGAAACATACCCGTTAATTATTCATGGTTCAAAATGCTATTTTGCAACAGTTTGTGATGCCCATTGCATCGTGTACAAATTGTAATAGCGGCCTTTTTGCGCCAGCAGTTCCTCATGTGACCCCATTTCAATAATTTGACCCTGATCGATCACGACAATTTTGTCTGAGTTGACAATCGTGCTGAGTCGATGCGCGATGACAAAGGAGGTGCGTCCTTTCATCAGCGTGTCAACCGCTTGCTCGATTAGTTTCTCCGTTGCGGTATCGACGCTGCTGGTTGCTTCATCTAGGATCAGGATGCGCGGATCGGCTAGCAAGGCGCGTGCAAAGGAAATGATTTGGCGCTGCCCCACGCTGAGGTTGACGCCATTTTCACCGATGTTTGTTTGGTAGCCTTTTTCCATGCGTTCGATAAAAGCGTGTGCGCCGACCGCTGTTGCCGCCGCAATGACCTCCTCATCGCTGGCCTCTAATCGCCCATAGCGAATGTTTTCCATTAGCGTGCCGCTAAACAGGAAGCTGTCTTGCAGGACGATACCGAGCCGTTGCCGCAGCGTGCTGCGCTTGATGTGGCGCAAATCATGCCCATCAATGGTGATGCTGCCGTCGCTGACCTCATAGAAACGGGAGAGTAAGCGAATAATGGTGCTTTTCCCCGCGCCTGTTTCGCCAACGAGGGCGATCCGTTCGCCCGGTTCGGCCGAAATTGAAACCCCACGCAACACTGGCTCATCCTCTTTGTAATGAAACGCAACCTCATCAAACACAACCCGCCCTTTGATGTCGGTCAGCGCAACCGCGTTCGGCGCATCATTAATATCTGGCTCTGTGTCGAGCAGACGAAAGATACGTTCGCTTGATGCCATCGTTGCTTGGAACGTGCTTAGGCGGCGGGCTAACTCGCGGATTGGGTCGAAGAATCGACCGATATACAGCACAAACGTGACCAGTTCCCCCTTGTCGAGCGAGCCACTATCCCCCAGCACAATCTGACCGCCAACGACAACGATGATTGCCGTTGTCAGATAGCTGAAAAACTGGATCGCTGGAAAAAAGGTGGCCGACAGGAACTCTGCCCCCATCATCTTTTCAAAATGTGTTTGGTTGAGGTCGTCAAAGTGACGGATGTTCTCGTTTTCGCGTGTGAAGCTTTTGGTGACGCGGATGCCAGAAATTGACTCGTTGAGATAGCCGTTGATATGCGACAAAATGGCGCGTGTACGCATATAGGCGCGACGGGCATGTTTGCGCCAATAGTTGGCAATCATCGCTAAGATGGGCATGACGACGAAGGCGACAAGCGCCAGTTGCCAGTTGATTAACAGCATCGACAGCGAAATCCCGACCAGCATGAAGGCTGCCCGCACAACGCCTGTAATCGACCAGGTGACGAAATCTCGCAAAACGCCGACATCGCCAATCAGCCGACTCATTAGCCGCCCAACGCTGTAGTTTGTGTGGAAATTGAGCGTGAGACTGTGTAGGTGGCGGAACATGGCGGCGCGAATGTCGGCGACGATGCGTGTGCCGACCGTGGCGAGGATGCGGATGCGGATGCGACTAAACAGATAGTTTGTCAAAACCGCAATGACAAACATCGCCGTCCAGAAACGCAAGCTGGTCACGTCGCCTAACTCCATGCCATCATCGATCGCTTGTCCGATAATGCGAGGGATAGCGATGTTTGCGGCTACCCCAAAAAGCATCAGCACAAGCGCGGTATAAAAACTGTGCCTGTAAGGGTGAACAAACTCGCCCAAACGCGCAGCAAGGCGTGAGTCGTACACCTTTGCTAAGTGGTCGCGGTTCCTATCTGGCAGAATATCATTGACGAGTGCCTCGCGGCGTTTGCGCTCTGCAAGCGGCTCGTTGATGTCGAGGTAGGTCAGAATGTGAGATATGTTTGAATTAGCGTCATTCATAGGGTTGAGTAGAAAGTGAGCGGTAAAAAGGTTAAATCACCTTCCACTAATTCACCTGTCTAGCTGCGAATTCCTCTTGGTCTTTTAGCTGGAGGTCATAGATTTCGCGATAGGGGCCGTTTTGGGCGAGTAGCTGGTGGTGCGTGCCGCGTTCGACGATGCGACCATGATCGAGCACAAGGATGAGATCGGCCGATTTGAGCGTCAACAGGCGTTGGGCGATCACAAACGTTGTGCGCCCGTCCATCAACACGTCAAGCGCCTGCTGAATGGCGAATTCGGTGGCTGTATCGACACTGCTGGTTGCGTCATCCAAAACGAGAATGGCGGGATCGGTTAACAAGGCGCGTGCAATCGCAACGCGCTGTTTTTGTCCACCCGACAGCGTGACGCCACGCTCGCCAACGGCTGTTTCATACCCCTCTGGAAAACCCATAATGAAGTTGTCGGCACAGGCTGCTTTGGCTGCGGCGATAATTTCATCTTTTGAGGCGTTCAGGTTGCCATAGGCGATATTTAAACCGATCGTTGAACTGAATAAGAAGGTATCTTGTAATACTGTGCCGATATTGTTGCGTAGAGATTCGGCCGAAACACCACTAATATCGATCCCGTCCACATAAATTGACCCCTGCTGTGGCTCGTAAAAACGCGCCAGCAAGTTCATCACCGTTGATTTACCCGACCCCGTTGCGCCCACAAGCGCAATGCGCTGCCCTGGCTGCACCTCAAAACTGATGTCGTGCAGAACCCGTTGTTCGTTGCCATAAGCAAATGAAACGTTTCTAAATTCAACCTTGCCAGCAACTGTTCGCAACGTCTGTGCGTCGGGCAGATCGGCTACCTCGTTCGGCGCGTCGATAGTCTCAAAGACGCGACTAGCGGCCGAGCCTGCCGTAGCAGCCAGATTAACCACAAAACCGAGCGATTGCACAGGCGCTTGCAGCATTAAAATGTATTGAATCAACGAGGTGATTTCACCCACCGTGATGTCGCCAGAGATAACCTGCGGTCCGCCCGCATAAAGGACAATACCGATGCTGGTCGAGACGAGCAGCACAAACAGAGGCCAGTTGTCGGCCCACTGTTTGACGACGCTGACGCGCCCGTGATACCAAGCCATGTTTTCGTCATCAAACTTTTCCAGCTCGTAGGATTCGCGAGCAAACGCTTTGACGACGCTAATCCCTGTCAAAGATTCCTGCATGGTGCTGGAAAGGCGTCCTAGCTGTTCTTGGACGTGTTTGAACATCGGCCGAACAATGCCGCCAAAGCGAATTGTTGCCGCGATGAGCAGCGGAATGGGAATGAGGGCCAATAGGGCAAGCGTTGGCACAAGCCAAATCATGGCAACAACTGTGCCGACGATTGTGATGAGAATGTTGCACAACTCGGCAAACCGTGGGCCAACAAAAAAGCGAGCCTCTTGAATGTCGCTCGTGACACGGCTCATCAAATCCCCCGTTTGCGCTTTATCGTGAAACGAGAAGGGGAGCCGTTGCGTTGCTTCGTAAAAATCTTTGCGTAAGCTGTAGGCGACACGATGCCCCAGCCATTGTGAGTAGTAGAAAAAGACGAACGACACGACACCGCTAATCAGCGCAAGCAGCAAAATAAGCTGCCCTGTTCTGAGCAGAGCCGCACTGTCGTTGGCGTCAAGCCCGTTGTCAATTGCCCGTCCAATTAGAATTGGGATGCCTAATTTTGCGACGATGCCCAGTAACATGCTGAAATAAGTCAGGAAAACTTGCTTTTGGTAGGGGCGTAGGTATGTAAATAGCCGTCTATAGGTGTTTCTTTTCTCCACAGAATTTCTCCAGTCAAACTATCAATTGCTGTTGACGATGGCTCTTTGGTCAAATCCTCCTTGCGTTCCGAGCCATACAGGAACGTTAGCACTCGATCATTAGATGTCTATCTAATTAGCAGAGTAACAGGATACGCTTTTACAAACTGGATAAAAACTGTACTTTCGGCCGATTTTTTTGCGCCGAAATTGTGCTATAGTATAGAAACTCCCCCTTCCACCCTTTTTGGGCAACTTCTCATAGTCATAATTCTGTAAAAACAAACTTTTTTGAGAGCGTTTTGTTTCTAACTGGGCGCTTACAGCCCAAAAGCCACCATATCTTATACAATCCCCAGATGCTTACAGATCGACGACGCGCAATTCGACATTTATTAGACCCACAAAAATCGGCCGATGCGCGAGCAAGCTACTATGCCCTCCATCATCCAGAGAACCGCACAACCCTGATCCCGTATCCGCCAGAAGGTGCGCGTGCCACAGGGTACATTTGCCTGTCGCGCACAGGGCTGGATCTGTTTCGCCCTTTGATGACGATGCGCTTGCCGCAGGGCGACATGCTGGGGTCGCTTGAACTGATTCACACCGCGCTGCCCGTTGGGGCATCGGTGCTGATGAGCGCCAACAAGCGCGATCTGCCGATCGTGCGGGCAACGTTTCAAATTGAGCGTGAACAGATGACCCACGTGCTGGCGCTTGATCGGGGGCGTTTTGAACCGATTGTCAACGTACTCACAACGATAGCGAAAGGGGCAAACGGCCTGCCGCGTGTTGTCGTCCGCAAAAATGGTGAAACGTTGGCAAGTGCCAGCGTGAATTGGCGTTCGGCCGCCTATGCCGAAATTAACGTGACAACATCATCACAGCAGCGGCGCAGGGGGTTGGGGCGCAGCGTAGTGGCGGGGTTGTGTGAGCAACTGCTCCAGAAGGGGATTCGGCCGATTTATGTCGTTTCGGCCGAAAATCACGCCTCGATCAAGCTGGCCGAAAGCGTTGGGTTTATCGACACGGGCGCACGGCTTGCATTTTTGGAAGCAACGCTGCTGCGTCGCCCCTGATCGCCGACAGGTATTCTCAGTTTGGTGTCAATCTTACGGTTTAACCTTGCGTAAATTCATTTTCTTGCACTCAATGCGTTAAAGTGAGGGTGGATTTCGGCCGAAAGCACCAAAATCACCCATAAAACGAGCGTAAAGACCCCATTTATCTTACGAACAACCTTACGAAAACCTCCAATTCTACAAAAATCGCATAGAGCCAAAGTAGTATTCACGTTTTGTTGATGGAAGCCACCACTCTCAAGTGTTAAATTGTTTACAACTGTAACGCCAAACAAGTTACAAAAAAGAACACCTAGTGGGGGGGAGCTCCTCCACGCCACACAAACGAACATGCAAATGTTTGCGAGCATTTGCGTAGTTGGAGGTTTTGTTATGTCCGATAGAAACGAAAATGGAATCCGTCAATCTGGTATTGTAAAGTGGTTTAGTCGCCTGAAGGGGTATGGCTTCATTAAACCTGATGATGGAACCCGCGAAGTCTTTGTACACTATTCTTCAATCGACGGCGACGGCTACCGCAACCTTTACGAAGGGGATCGGGTTGACTTCGATATGATTGATCTTGGCAAAGGTCCTCAAGCCAAGCGTGTTAAATCGCAATAGGTGCGCCACAAAGAATGTAAAGCTGCAAGTGGCGCTTTGCAAAAGCGGCTCATTAGTCTGACAAATGGCTAATCATTCAACCGTTTTTGCAGTCAAAATGTTTTTGCGATTTACTTAAGCGTAGCGTCGACCATCGTAAACGTAAATTTCCAGCCCGCAATTTGCGGGCTTTTTTGATCCCTGATGATGTGGTTCTTGCTTTCTGACCCCGCAGCACCCGAGAATATGACTTTCCCCCCAGCCTGAATGATAAATTGACAGCTTTCCTCTAAAAATCACGTGCTCCTCTTTTACTTACATCCGCGCTCATGCTAGAATCCCTTGCTACTAAATGAGGCATTTTACAAATTGAACTGTAGTCTTTTGGTTGATGGTTGCCAATGCAGCCCGAAATTTGATAACAAAATCAACCAAACTCCTTCCTAAAGGTATTTCCATGTTGAAAACACATTCCTGTGGTGAACTGCGTGTTGAACACGTAGGCAATGAAGTCACACTGGCTGGCTGGGTTAACAAACGCCGTGATATGGGCGGTCTTATATTTATCGATTTGCGCGATCGCAGCGGCAAAGTGCAGGCAGTTGTGAATGCAAGTAATGCAAATGATGCGTTCGCATTGGCCGAAACGATACGGTCAGAATACGTGCTTCAAGTGCGCGGCACAGTTGCCAAGCGGCTTGAAGGCATGGAAAATTCCGACATGGCAACAGGCTCGATTGAAGTGATGGTCCAAGAGATTAATATTCTCAATGCGTCCAAAACGCCCCCGATTTTGATTGATCGGGACGGCGGCGAGGACGAATCACTGCGCCTAAAGTATCGTTATCTTGACCTGCGTCGTGAGCGTATGCAGCGTAATTTGATTATTCGCCACAATTCGATCAAATTTATCCGCGACTTTCTCGATCAACGCGGTTTCTTAGAAATCGAAACGCCGATCCTGTTTAAGAGCACGCCCGAAGGCGCACGTGACTATCTTGTGCCTAGCCGTGTTCATCCGGGTAAGTTTTTCGCACTGCCGCAAAGCCCACAGCAGCTAAAACAGCTTCTGATGGTTGCTGGATATGAGCGTTATTTCCAAGTTGCCCGTTGCTTCCGTGATGAAGACCAGCGTAAGGATCGTCAGCCTGAGTTTACACAGCTTGATATGGAAATCAGCTTTGTTGAACGAGACGACATTCTCGACCTGATCGAAGAAATGATGATCGGCATGATCAACGAATACAGCATTGTGCCGCTTGCTTCGCAGGAATTCCCGCGCATTTCTTACAAGGACGCTGTTGAAAAATACGGAACCGATCGCCCTGACCTGCGTTATGGGCTGGAGATTCACGACATTTCCGATATTGCGGGTCGCAGCAGCTTTAGCGTTTTTGTCAACAACGTTGCGGCAGGCAACCCCGTTCGCGCAATCAAAGCGCCCGGTTTTGGCAGCTATAGCCGTAAGCAAATGACCGAGATGGAAAATTTTGCTAAAGAGCATGGCGCAAAAGGGTTGGCGTGGATTGCCGTTGACCCCAAGAGCGAACAGGCAAAAGGATACATCACCCGTTTCTTTGATACCGAGTTGCTTGCTGAGCTGTTTGACCGTCTCGACGTTCAAGTCGGCGACGCGATTTTTGTGGCAAGCGATGAAAAGCTTGTTGTGCGTGAGACACTGGGCGCTGTCCGCACCGAAATTGCGGATCGTTTGGGCTATACCAAAACGGGCGAACTGGCGTTTTGCTGGGTTGTCGACTTCCCACTCTTTGAGGAAACGATGTCTGAGGGGCATTATGCGCCCAGTCATCACATGTTTACCTCACCGAAACGCGAACATATCCCGATGCTTGACACCGATCCCCACGCGGTTTTGAGCGAGCAATATGACCTTGTTTGTAATGGGTATGAGGTTGCAGGCGGCAGTATTCGTATTCATGAGCGTGAACTGCAAAACAAGATTATGACAATGATCGGTTTCTCGATTGAGGAAGCGAAAGATCAGTTTGGTCATATGCTTGAGGCATTCGAGTTTGGCGCACCACCGCATGGCGGCATCGCGCCTGGGCTGGACCGCATCATTTCATTGATGTGTGCTGAGCCAAATATTCGCGAAGTGATGGCGTTCCCGAAGAATCAGAGTGCGCAGGACGTCATGGCGGATGCGCCGTCGTTTGTGTCGCAGAAGCAGATTGACGAGGCGCACATTGCGCTGGCTGGGCGTGCGTTGTTGAAAGACTAATTTTCGGCCGAAATTCCCCCCTCCCCAAACATTTCAAAAGCTTGTGCATTGCACAAGCTTTTTTGTTTTCATCCCCAATCCCAACCAAATTCTGAAAATTGAACAGACATAAGTCCTGCATGTCATGCTTTTGTCATGGTAGTTGATTATGCTATTTGAAATGAGGCGAGTTTCTAGCTCCCTATAAGCCCCGAAGTATCGAATTGCGAGATGTGAAAGATAGAATGTCTAAAGCACAAGAACAGACAAAAATGTGGAAAACAGCATATGTTTTAATCATGATGCTATGTGTCGGGATGGTGTTGTCAGTCCGAGAAACAAATGCAGACGTAGGAAGTCAGGCTCCCCAAGCTGATTTAAGCGAGCTGTTTGTGGAAGTTCCCAGTGCAAGCTGCACCAACCCTACCGCTGGCGCATTACAAACACGCCCTGCAACAATTAACTTCGATGCACTAAGCACAACCGACTCATTTAGTTTTGAGACAACTTATCAAGATATTGTCACGCTGAATTTGTTCCCGACGGGCAGCATGAGTGTGACTGTGGCGGCCGAATTAACGGACGTAACGGTGAATGAAGATGGCGGCTTTACGTGGCAAGGGCAAATTACAGGCGATGAATTGTCGCAGGTGACGCTGACTGTCTACGAGCAAACGGGCGATCTAGAAATGATGGGTATTGTCAATGTTGAAGAAGGCATTTACGCCATTAACATTGATGATACAGGTGATTTTCACTGTGTGACACAACTTGACCCTGCGACGACACGGGCCAACGGCAATGACGCGGGCGAACTGTTTGCGGCGCGTGAGGCAAATTGGACGCCTAAAACGATGTCTGCTCAGCAGGCCCGTGCTAACGATGACGGCAGCGTGATTGACGTCATGGTGTTTTACACGCCCTTAGCCAAAACGGAGATGAAGGGTGACGTTCCGATGCAGGCGATGATTCGTAATTCGATAGCGCTCTTGAATATAGCGGCTGAGAATAGCGGGCTTGGCACGCGCTTTCAGTTGGTACATTCGGCCGAAACCAACTACACGCGCACAAGTAAGGCCCAAAACGATGCCATAAACCTTGCTCGCGATGGCGATGGGGAGATGGATGAGATGCACGCCCTGCGCAACAAATATCACGCCGATATTGTTTTGCTCGTCGTCGATAGTGCAGTCTACACTAATGGGCATTTGGGATTCGGATTCATCTCTACAGGCGGAACCCCGAATACAAGCAGCCCAGAGACAGGGGTTGCTGTCAGCACGATCGGCTGTACAACAACCTCCTGCATTGCGCACGAAGTGGGACATGTTTTAGGTTTACGACATGATTGGTATGTGGACGACACAAAGCTCTATCACAGCGGTAATCATGGCTACTCTAACGTTGCGGGTCGATTCCGCACGATTATGTCCTATGATGATCATTGTCAGGCACTTGGTATTTTCTGTCGTGAGGTCTTGCGTTACTCCAATCCAACCCAATCAATAGGGGGGCATGCCGTTGGTGTGTCTAATGGTGCGGCGACAAATTGCGTCAAGCAGCAAACTACCCCTGACCCATCTATCTGTGCCGCAGACAATGTCAGTGCCTTGCGCAAGAACATAAAAATGGTGGCTCAGTATCGGCCGAGCATTATTCTGTGGACAGGATACACAAACAATGATTGGCACACAGCCAGCAATTGGGACATTGTCGATGTGAATACGGGCCAATTGGCAGCGTCAACCCATGTGCCGCGTGCCATTGATGATGTCCAAATTCCAACCAACCCCGGCGGCGGCAAAATGCCTGTGATTAGTGCAAACGCACTCGCACGCGACATTGAAATTCAGGACGGTGCAATTCTCGAAATGACGGGCGGCTCTCTCAGTATGAACGGGCGCTGGTTAGAAAGAGGCACAGGCAAGTTTGTCGCTCGCGCAGGCGCGGTCACGTTCAACGGGTCGGTACAACAACTGGTGCAAATGGGCGCTTCTTCTAACTTGCCAGATGTCAACATCGGGGCGGGCGGCAACACGCAGGTAACGCTTGCAGGCAACCTTGACATTGACGGCAATCTCACCATTGCGGCGCGTTCGTTGTTTGAAGCGGCTAGCCACACGATTAAACTGGCTGGTAACTGGGACGACAAGGGCGGGCGCGTTGATGCTGGCACAGGGACCGTTATTTTTGACGGTTCGGCCGATAAGACAGTCGACAAAGTCACCGCCATTAGCGTGATGTCACAAGATTTTGCAAAAGCAGATGGAAAAATACTTGATCTGAGCAACTTCCCTGCGGGTTGGCAATCAGGGATTAACGCGGCTGGGACGGCGGCCGACTTTTTCGCAGGTGGCAACATCGGCAATCCTGATGGGGCGGCCGAGGCCAATCGGGCCACAGGTAGCTTGTACTCAACGGGGTTCGCGTTGCAGGCTGGCATTACCTACAATTTGCAGGTTGATGCCAAATATTCTAGCAACGGCGATACGATTAGCCTGTTCTACGGAACGTCAAACACGCTCAACGGGACGCCAAACCTAATTAAGAGCCATCCACTGACGGCTGGTTTCCAAACTTATAACGCGACGTTTAGCGTGCCGACAAGCGATCGTTATTATTTGCGCTTTTATTCGGCCGATGGCAAAGCAATCCTCGACAACATCGTCATCAACGGCACGCAAAACCTCAGCTTCTACAACCTACAGGCTGAACAAGGCAAAGTGACATTTAATGCCCCAATTGAAGTTGGCAACAACTTCGAGACGGATGCAAATGCACATGTTATCACGGGGAGCCATCTGCTTTCGGTTGAAGGCACAGTCACCAATAATGGCAAGCTAGAACAAACGAAAACAGCAGACAACGGCACTGTCTCCTATGCCCACATTCAAGACAAAGTGGGCAGCAGCGATAAATATTTCGGGGTTGACATCACGCCAACGGGTGGCGCATTGGGCGACACAACGGTCATTGTGCGCGGGGATGCCGACTGTTTGGCGACGACAACAGGCAACGTGGTGAAGCGCTGTTATGATATTGCGCCCACCAATCAAAACGCTGCAACCGTCAAACTTTACTATCGAGATGCTGAAGCCAACAGCAACGCAACACCTAACATCTATCACTATGGCAGTTCATGGGATTTGGAAGGTGGCACAACAACCCGTGGCGGCAGCGGTGACGCAACGTGGGTGCAAGTCACTGGCGTTGATCAATATTCGCCGTTTGCAGCAGGCAACAGCACCCCCAACGCCGCGCCTGGCACGCCATCTAATGCGCCGTTGCCTAACATGACGATTGCAAATGAAAATGTGACAGAGGGCGCTGCTTCGGTCACGCTCAATGTTTCCCTCTCGGCCGCCAGTACACAAAATGTGACCGTTAACTATGCCACAAGCAACAAAACAGCAACGGCAGGGCAAGATTACACCACAAAAACAGGCATACTGACTATCCCTGCGGGTCAAACAAGCGGCGACATTGTTGTGGCACTTCTGGATGACACAACGGTTGAGACGCCACCCGAAACGTTTGTTGTGACGTTGCTTTCGTCCAATCTCGCCAATATCACGACCAAAGAGGCAACCGTTACGATTACGGACAACGACAGCGTGACAAGCGGGCTGACAATTGCCGATTTGACGGTCAATGAATCGGCTGGCAATGCGTCTGTTGTTGTTACGCTGGCGAATGCGTCGGCGCAAGTTGTCACGGTTAACTATGCAACAAGCGACGATTCGGCCGCAAACAGCAGTGATTACACAGCGGCCGCTGGCATATTGACAATTGCGGCAAACCAAACGAGCGGCACGATTACCATTCCAATCACGAATGATACGATGGACGAATCGGCCGAAATGCTCAAGGTTAAGCTGTCAAACCCAACCAACGCCACGATTGTGGACAGCGAAGCAGTCGTCACAATCAATGATGATGACAACACGCCAAGCGCAAAAATCGTCGATGTCACAGTTGCCGAATCAATTGGTCGTGCCTCTGTCAAAGTAATCTTGAGCAACACCTCCTCTGAGAAAGTGTCGTTTAGCGTGCAAACGAGCGACACAAGCGCAACGGCTGGGCAGGACTATACAACGGTGCAAGGGACGATACTGATTCCTGCTGGACAAAAGGAGGCGTCGGTTATCGTGACCATCGCAGATGACAGCGTAACTGAGCCAAACGAAACATTCAAAGTCACGTTATCAAACCCACAGAAGGCAACACTGTCTGATGCAGAGGCGATTGCGACGATTGCTGACAACGATGCGGCTCCTGCTACGGTTGGGCTTCTTAATCCGAAGTTTGACAACGGCATGGCTGACTGGACGGCGGAGGTTGGTACAGCCTTTAGCACAAGCGGCAGCACTTGCGGTGCGGGTGTGGCTCATTTAGAGGATCAGTTTGGGTCGGCCAATGTGGAGCAATGTATCGTTGTTTCGACGCATGCGACGAAGTGGGTACTTTCGGCCGAAATGCGTGCATTAACTGAAACAAGCGCCAGTGTATCGGCCAACTTCTACGCCTCAAACAATTGCTCTGGCAACGAGAAACACTCGCAAGAGATAGAGACTAAATTGCAGACAACCCAGGCGCTCTCGAAGTCGTTTGACTACGACACGAACGCTAACGGTATTGGTAGCATCAAAGTCAAGATGTCGGCCGATTACACGGGCAATAACTTCCAAGGGTATTCAGAAGCTTGCTTCGATAACCTGAACCTAACAACGGGTGGGGCCATAACACCTAACCATAAGGTATTTATCCCGATCGTCATTCGGTAGAAGATTTAGCGCATTTACTCAGAAATCGAACTTTTCTGGTGGTAAAAGCCCCTCTGCGTAAGCTCTAACCTCTGAGGTTTTCGTTAATGATTACGGGTGATTTATTTAATGTCTAGCGTCATGAATGGGTAAGCAACCGCTTGCCCGTTCATCA
>JBMZDF010000076.1:0-16839 GCA_049614105.1 Promineifilaceae bacterium (SeqCode) | reverse complement strand
ATAGGCATCCCCAAAGTCGGTTGCCATGTGGTCAGAGACAACTTTCACATTGCTGCACGCTTCTTGCGTGACCCAACGTTTTTGGTTGAAAGGATGTTCTGCGCTAATCGTCAGGAACTCAACGCCATCATGGTTGAGTGCTTCATCGTTAAACCGCTTTGTTTGTGCATGACAAATACCTGTGTCAAGCGATGGAACGACTGACAACAAGCGTACTTTGCCGCTCATGTCAGATAGTTTTACTGCGCCTAATCCGTTGTCGACTAGCGTTGCGTCTGGCGCTGCTGCCCCAACTTCCACATGCTCACCAACGAGGGTGAGGGGGTTGCCTTTAATTGTAATGCCGCCGTGATGTTCAGCCATGAAAATCGTTCCTCTAAGTGGTTAGTCTAAAATCTCGTCGTATTCTTCAACGTCAATCGCTTCTTCTTTGCCGCGATAGATGTTGATGTTATACAGCACTTTCTGTCCAATTGACATGTATCGCGGGTCATCCAGCGCTTGTTTCTGATGAAAATATAGTCTACCCATGCCGTGTGCGACAAAGCCAGACCCCTTGCGGCTGTCAAACGACAGCAGTTTGCCAATAAATTTCCCAGTTGCCTCATCTGTATCCAGCGTCTCAAGGCGTTCTTCAACACGCTCTGGCGCGGCTTCGCGTCGACGAGGTTGCTGTTTAGCTGCAAACTGCTCTTTAATTTTGTCGATAGAGGCAGGCTCTACGGGCAGTCCTGCATCGTGCAAACGACGTTGCATCTCAACGGTAAAGATAAATTGTTTTCCGTTCGCATCTTCTGCGAAATGATCTCGAAAGTTCATAGGTGATTTCTTATTTGTTGGTAGCCACCACACCTTTTGCCAATATTGCTGGCAAAAGAGTGGAACGCGAAAAGTTGAAAGTGCTCTCCACTTTTCACTCTCCACTTTCTACTTATCACTCTCCACAAATTTTGTTGAGAGTTGTGTCTATATTAATGAAAGCTGCTGCCCTTTTTCAATCGATTCAGGCTTCACTTGTGACGCTTTGACCGCACCAATGACACGGTTACTCGCAGAGATTGAGAGTCCATTGATTGGTTTCGGCCGAAGTGCGCGTCGCCCCTGCTCAGCTTTGCCTAAACGCATCCGCTTGCAACTCTTGCGTTTTGTCTTGACATAAATTTCAGTCTTTTTGTTACCCACAACCATTGCCACTGCTGCTTCAGAACTTTTAGGCAGTTTGATGCTTGATACACCTTGTCCATTTCGTTTTTGTCGTGGATATTCACTAAGCGGCGTTGCCTTTGCCAGCCCATTATCCGTGATGCTCCACACAAGCGCAACAGTCTTTGGATCATCCAGCTTCGCAGGCGAAATCGCCTCCATGCCGATAATCTTATCGGTCGCCGATTTGAGCTTGATACCCGCAACGCCTCCCGCTTTTAAGCCCATCGAGCGCACTTCTTCCTCGCCAAACCGAATTGTCTGCCCCACCGCCGTTGCCAGCAAAATTTCATACGCGCCTGTCGTCCATTTGACCCAGCCCAGCGCGTCATCTTTGTCAACCCGGATCAGCGTAAAGGGCTGATCCGTGACGCCGGGCAAATCTTGCACACGAATGCGCTTGACCGAACCGCCAACGGTGGTCATAAACAGAAACCCACCGTCAGGATTGCCCACAATGTCCTGCGGAATTGCCATCGCGGCGGCAAGCTGTGCCGCCTTGGCAAATTGCGTCCCGGTCGTCCAATGCTCGCCTTCGCCCATTTGGGTCGCTTTTGGCAAATCGTACACAAAGCGGCTGCACACTTCACCGTTGGCGGCGACCGTGTACAGAATATCTTTGGTTTGGACTTCGAGCATTTGGTAAGGTTGCTCAGGCGGTCGCCCTGAAATTGTGAACAGTTCGTCGTCTTGGGTGCGGGCAATAGTGCCGTTTTCACCGATGACAACCCAGCATTTTTCGTTGGCAACGAGGTCGGCGGCGGTGGTAATTTTATCGGCCGATTTTTCAACAATCAGCGTTCGGCGTGTATCCGCATACTGCTCACGCATTGCCTTGAGTTCATCCCCAACGGTGATACGCATATCCTGCGGCGAATTCAACAGCGATTCAAGCGACTTAATAACCTTGCTCACCTCTTTGTACTCGTCCTGAAGCTTACGACGCTCCAGCGCCGCCAAACGGCGTAGCTGCATGTTGAGGATTGCCGTGGCCTGTTCGTTGCTCAATTCAAGCTTTTTGCACAGATTGGTGTGTGCTGTGTCGGTGCTGCGGCTGCGGCGAATAATGTCAATCACCGTGTCAAGCTCGCCAATCGCCTTAATCAGCCCTTTTAAGATGTGCGCCCGCCGACGCGCCTTGTTCAAATCATATTCAGATCGTCGCCGCACAATTTCAAGCCGATGTTCCAAATAGACTTTCAACGCTTGTTTAAGCGTCAGAACTTTTGGCTCGCCATCAACCAATGCAAGCATAATAATGCTAAAGGTTGATTCCATTGGTGTATATTTGTACAGTTTGCGCAACACCTCTTTTGGCTCTACATTACGCGTGGTCTCGATCAGAATCCGCATCCCCGTGCGATCAGACTCATCACGCAAATCGGTCAAGCCCTCAAGCTTGCCGTCACGATGCAAATTCGCAATGCGCTCCATCAGATTTGTTTTGTTTGTCTGATAAGGAAGCTCGGTGATGATGAGACGCGACTTATTGCGTTCGATGTTTTCAATTGTGACAGTTGCGCGAACTTTGACACGCCCGCGCCCTGAGGCATATGATTTGGCAAGCGCGTCGATGCCGTCCCGATTGCGGAACAGCATTCCGCCCGTAGGGAAATCAGGCCCTTTGATGAACTCCATTAAATCTTCAAGCGTCAAATCCTCGAACCTGTCCCAGTTGTCCAGCATGTAAAGCAGCGCGTCGATTACCTCTGCCAAATTGTGCGGAGGAATGCTGGTGGACATGCCAACCGCGATGCCGTTTGAGCCATTGATAAGCAGATTGGGCAGGGTGGCGGGCAGGACAAGCGGCTCTTTGAGCGTTTCATCAAAGTTTGACCCAAACTCGACCGTATCTTTTTCAAGATCGGTCATCAGGTCGAAGCCTTTGGTGTCCATTCGCGCCTCGGTATAGCGCATTGCGGCCGCTGCGTCACCGTCAATCGATCCAAAGTTGCCCTGACCATCGACAAGCGGATAGCGCAGCGAAAAACTTTGCGCCATGCGTACCATCGCATCATAAACCGATTGATCCCCGTGCGGATGATATTTACCAAGCACCTCGCCTACCACACGGGCCGATTTTTTGTGCGCCGTTCGGGGGCGCATGCCCATATCATGCATCGCATACAGGATGCGTCGCTGCACAGGTTTTAGACCATCACGGGCGTCGGGTAAGGCACGCGACACAATCACGCTCATTGCGTAACTGAGATACGATTGCCGCATTTCATCATTAATATCGATCGGTTGTACGTTGTTGCTCATGGATGAAGAAAAAGATTGGTTAGCTACTTAGCAATTAACTGTTGTTTCGCTCTGGCTAAGCGGAACGCAAAATAGTTTTTGGTCTACTTAAACAGCTAAAAACTAATTGCTGAATTTATGTTCAAGGTTAAGCGCACGGGCCATTATAGCCCGTTTGTTCCACAAACTCAACCAGACTATACGCAAGTAAACATAGCAGAGAGTCGGGGAAGTGGCAATGGGGCGGCGGTATGAGACATCTGCCTGAAAGCCTGTGTGCTTAACCCCGCTGCTTCATATTAACATAAGCAGCCCATCATCACGTTTTACCTTTTGCGTTGTACTCTGCCATAATTAGCGGTATGAACTCACCTGCGACCTTGCCCCAAGAACAATCGTTTACTTTTGACAATCGTTTTGTTGCACAATTGCCTGCCGACCCGATTCGGGCGAACCATGCGCGGCAGGTGCATCGTGCTTGCTACTCGTTTGTTGCGCCGGCAGCGGTTGAAAATCCGCAAACGGTCGCTTATTCGGCCGAAGTTGCCACCCTGCTCGGCCTCAGTGAAACATTCGTCAATTCGGCCGAATTTCCCCAAACCTTTTCTGGAAATCAGCAGCTAGACGGCATGACCCCCTACGCGATGTGCTACGGCGGACACCAGTTTGGCAACTGGGCCGGCCAGCTCGGCGACGGACGCGCCATCAATTTGGGCGAACTGGTTAACAAGGCAGGGGAACATTGGGCGTTGCAGCTTAAAGGGGCAGGGCGCACACCTTATTCGCGACGCGGGGACGGGCTTGCCGTGCTGCGTTCCTCAATTCGCGAATTTTTGTGCAGCGAGGCGATGCATCATTTGGGTGTGCCTACGACGCGGGCGCTGAGTTTGGTGACGAGCGGTGAACAGGTGATGCGCGACGTGCTGTACAACGGCAACGCGGCGCTGGAGCCGGGCGCAATCGTTTGCCGCATTGCGCCATCGTTTACCCGCTTTGGCAACTTCCAGATTTTTGCGGCGCGGCGCGAACTAGACGTGTTGCGTGAGCTAGCCGACTATACGATTCGGGCTGATTTTCCTGAGTTGGGTGCGCCGGCGGAAGGGGAAATTTCGGCCGAAATCTACACAAAATGGTTTCGCGAAGTATGCCGCCGCACCGCCACCATGATTGTTGAATGGATGCGCGTTGGCTTTGTGCATGGCGTCATGAACACCGATAATATGTCGATTCTTGGTCTGACGATCGATTATGGGCCTTACGGCTGGCTCGATAATTACGACCCCAACTGGACGCCTAACACAACTGATTCAAGCACAAAACGCTATCGGTTTGGTCAGCAGCCGCAGGTTGCCCACTGGAATTTGGCACAGCTTGCGAACGCGCTTGTGCCGCTGTTTGAGTCAGTCGAGCCGTTGCAGGAGGCGATCAACGCTTATGCTGAGTGGTTCACCGAGGGGTATCAGCAAATGATGGTGCATAAGTTGGGATTGCCCGACTATGTGGCTGAGACAGATGCGGCATTGGTAGATGGGGTGCAGGATTTGTTGACAGCGGCCGAAACTGATATGACGATATTTTTCAGGCGGTTGGCTGATATTTCGGCCGAAACACCCACCACCAACCGATTCACACCGCTCCTAGACGCTTATTATCAACCTGACCAACTCACAGACGACCTGCGCCAGAAAATTGACGCATGGCTGATTGCTTACCAGACACGATTGCAACAAAGCACCCTATCAAATGACGAACGCCGTGCGCTGATGAACCGCACGAATCCCAAGTATGTGCTGCGCAACTATATGGCGCAGCTTGCAATTGACCAATCTGAAACAGGCGATCACACGCTCGTCTGGGAGCTGCTCGATCTGCTGCGCCACCCTTACGATGAGCAGCCCACAATGGAAAAGTGGGCTGCAAAACGTCCCGACTGGGCGCGGCATCGCGTTGGCTGTTCGATGCTGTCTTGCAGCTCATAAGGTGGCAAGACCGTAAGTGGTGGGCTTCCGCCTTCTACTGCTGCGGAATGATAATCTCTTTTGAGAAGCCGCCGAGTCGGCCGCTGGCGCTGATGGGTGCGATGCTGACGGCGTAGACACCGAGTGGGTCTAAATCAGAGAAGATGGTGTTGCCCGCTTCGGCCGAACTGACATAACGTAACGGCGGCAAGGCAAGCGCATCAAGCGACCGAAATGAGACAGCATACCCTGCGGCTTGCAAATCCTTATTCCAAGTCACCAAATAAGTGCCTTCCTGCGCCATAGGAGCAACAGACGGGGTGGGTGGCGGTTTGGGTGCGCCCGCCCAATTGGAGAACATGACCAAGTTGACCTGCACCACTTTGCGCAAGTATTCGTAATCCAGCTTCTCCCAAGTATCACAAGGACAATTTAATAGGTCTGGATTTTCAATCGACTCGGTAATACGAATCGCACCGATGCCCGCGTTTACAAACTCACGTTGATCCCCGTAACGCCCATCACGATCGAGTGCATTGATCACGGTCAACGGAAATTCGGGCATGTACAGTTGGTTCAAATATTGCGCATAGCGGACCGTTTGGCCTGAAAGCGACCGTGGAATATTTTCAGCAAAAACGCGCAACGACTGTGGAATGCCAACACGTCCCCCAACGGTGTCTGCACTAATCGCATGGTCGATTTGCATCCCGTTGATCAGCCCGTTTTGTACAAAATAACGACTGCCCGCCGTTTTTTGCTCCTCTGCTGCGAAAGCAACAAAAACGATAGTCTGATTCCATGTCCGCGAACTCATCAGCCGCGCAAGCTCTAAGATCATGGCGACCCCGCTGCCGTTGTCATCGGCCGCTGGTGCAAGGTTGATTCCATCGGTGGCAGACACAAGCCGCGTGTCATAATGTGCGCCGATCACGATAACGCCAGGGTAATCACTTACACCGGGCAAGGTCGCGACAACGTTGCGCTGTGTGGTTGGGAAGCCGTCCTCAAAACTAAAAGGAAAATCTTCAAAACGGACTTCGAGCCGCCCGCTGCCTACACGCTCAAACTCGCTAAAAATCCAGCGCCGCGCCGCACCGATGCCAAAATCTTCGCGCTGCGTTTCGCTAAAGCTGTTGCGCGTGCCAAAATCTTGCAGCGCCTGAACATAAGCAATAAGTTGCTGTGAGGAGGCATTGTTCATCAATGCAATCGTATCTGGGTCGCGAGAGGGTTCGATAAAAGCGCCCACTGCCTCAATGGTGCTCTCAAAAGAGTCGATGCCAGCCTCTTGCGTGTCGAGCGTCACCACGGTTACAGGGGTTGCTACGGGAATTGTCGGTCGAATGGGCGGCTGTAGAATGCTACAGCCAGCTAATACAAGAATGGTTGTCGCCAAAAGTGCTAAATAAGAAAGTCGTTTCACTAGGTATCTCCCGCAAATATCTGACACGATTATACCGATTTGGTCACGTACTATCGCGTGACAGGTGTTTAATTCACAAGGTTTTTAAAGAAAGGAGGGGAGGAGAGGGAAGAGAATGTTAAATATTGAATATTGAATGAAGAATGAAGAAAAGATGGGACGCTTTGTTCGTCATTTACTGTTCATCATTTCTTACCCCCTTTCTTCTTCTTGCTTCCCCGCTTTATGGGAAAGCCCATAAAATCCCTTTTTTGAAATTGGGGATATAAGGGCTTCTCGGTTTCCCCAAAGGGAGCCAATGCTTTAGCATTGGTTCTTATGTGTATGTCTATAATTTTTTGGTAGAATGCATGAATGGAACTGGCAAAGTCAATAGCAGTGGTACAGCAGTACATCACAGACCAAAAAGGCGTATGAAAATCAGAGCGGGAATGAAGTATCGGATTTTTCCGAACAACGAACAGCAGCAAAAACTTGCTGTCCAGTTCGGCCATTCCCGTTTTGTCTACAATACCTACTTGGCGGTGAAGCGTGACTACTACGCAGCTACGGGCAAGAGTTCCAACTACAATACCTGCGCCAACGACTTGACCCACTTCAAGAAAGAAGAGGGTTTCGAGTGGTTGAAAGAAGCGGATAGTCAAGTGTTGCAGCAGTCGCTGAAAGACTTGGACACGGCCTTTCAGCGTTTCTTCAAAGGCTTGGGCAGTTATCCAAAGTTCAAAAGCAAGCACCACAAGCAAAGTTTCAGATACCCACAACGTTTCAAGTTGAATGGCGGCAAAATCTATTTGCCAAAAGTCGGATGGGTCAGAATCACATTGCACCGCTCCCTTAGAGGGAAAGCTAAGAATTGCACCGTATCGAAAACCAAAACGGGCAAATACTTTGTTTCTATCCTTTGTGAGTGGGAGCAAGAACAATTCAAGCCGTTGCCTGACGCTGTAGGCATCGACTTGGGTATCACGCACTTTGCTACACTCTCCACGGGTGAGAAAATCAACAACCCAAGAATGCTGAAAAGCAACTTGCGGCGGTTGAAGCTTCGTCAGAGGCGATTGAGCCGTAAGCAAAAAGGTTCCAACAAACGAAGCAGAGCGCGGCACGTTGTAGCTGTCACTCACGAAAAGATTGCGAACCAGCGGCGTGATTTTCATCATCAATTGAGCCGCTATCTGGTTGATAGGTTTGGCTACATTGCGCTGGAAGATTTGAATATCAAAGGGTTGATGGCAAATCACAAGCTGGCTCCAGCGATCAGTGACGTGGGCTGGGCGCAGTTTATTCAGTTCGTGAAGTACAAGCAACATTGGAATAGTGGTGTCACCCATCAGGTAGACCGATGGTTCGCTAGTTCCAAACTGTGTTCCGCTTGCGGTGCGAAACATCAAAAAATGAGTTTGTCCATTCGTGAATGGCGCTGCACTCAGTGCGGAACTCTTCACGATAGAGATGAAAATGCCAGCCAAAATATCTTGGCTGAGTCTTTAAATAAATACCCTCGGAGCGAGGGAAATGTACGCTCAAGAGATACGAGAGCTGTTAGGCGCTCGGCTTGGGAAGCCCAATTGCTTTAGCATTGGGTAGCTCACTCTTCCTTATGCCATCCATAGAAGATAAAAATTTGCGTGACGTGCCAATTGTCGTACTCGACACAGAAACAACGGGGCTTTATCCTGGCCTTGGTCATCGTGTGGTTGAGGTGGGCGCGATCCGTTTTGAGAATTGGAAACCTGTGGGGACGTTCAGCCAGCTTGTGCAGCCCGATTGGCCGATGCACCCTGCTGCATCAAAAGTGGTGGGGCTTACCGATGAGGATTTGGTTGGGAAACCGCGTTTTCCTGAGATTGCGGATCAGTTGCTTGATTTTGTGGAGGGGGCGATTATGGTTGCGCATAGTGCTCCGTTTGACGCGGAGTTTCTGGCGCTGGAGTTTTCGCTAGCGAAAAAAGTGCGCGGTGACGGTGAACATGTGCTGCCGAATCCGTGGATTTGTACGTTGCAGTTGGCGCGGCGGAACTTTTATTTCGGCCGAAATAATCTCAGCCACATTGCCAACAAACTACGCATCCCTGTTGGTCGAGCACACCGCGCGTTGAATGATGTCTATATGACGGCCGAAGTGCTGAAACGCATGAGCCAAGAGCTTGCCAAACGCAATATCAAAACGGTTGGCGACTTTTTCAACGCACAGGGTGATGAGATATATGCCCCGCCACCACCTAATATTGATCTGATGCCGCCTATGGATGTTGCCGTCGCTGAAAAACGCGACCTAGAAATACTCTATGTCCATAATGAAAAAACGGTTCGCCGTATTAGCCCCCGTTACGCAGTGTCCCATCATGGAACACCATATTTAGTGGCTTACTGCCACCTGCGCCAAGCACCGCGCGTTTTTCGCATTGATCGTATTTTCAGTGCGACCTTATTATGACCAACTCACTTGTTTTTCTACACACTTCGCCCGTTCATGTTACGACGTTTAGTAATTTGCTGGCCGAGCTAGCGCCTGAACAGCCCGTGACGCACTTGGTGCGTGAAGATTTGCTCGACTGCGCTCGGCGCGACGGGCTGACCGACGTGGTTGTGGCTGATGTGCAATCGGTTGTACATCAGGCGCAACGTGATGGGGCGCAAGTTGTGTTGTGTACTTGTTCAACGATTGGAAATGCGTGTGAAGTGGTCGGTGGGTTGCGGGTTGATCGGCCGATGATGGAGAAAGCAGTTGCGCTAGGCAAGAAGATCATCATTGCGGTTACGCTGCAAAGTACGATCGAGCCTACCCGTGCGCTTGTGCTAGATGTTGCTGCCAAAGCTGGTAAACAAGTCGAATTGATTGAAACAATTGTTGAGGGTGCGTTTGCTCGTTTTGAGGCAGGGGATTTAGACGGTTATGCAAACAGCATCGCCCGTCACCTAGAAGCAGTTGCCCCGCAAGGGGACGTCATCATCATTGCTCAAGCGTCAATGGTTGGTGCTGCGGCGCTCTGTCAAGGGATTACTATCCCCATATTGAGCAGCCCGCAACTCGGGTTACAAGCTGCTTTAGATGCTTTAAGTTAAGTGGATCATAGTTAAGTATTGGCGAGAATCAGGGGAGAAGAAGCCGCTCCACGGATTTTTGGGAAGATAAAATTAGCAGGGTACGTTATAAAGCAAAACGGCTCCATATGGAGCCGTTTTTTAAAATAGTTGAACGTTTTAGCCGCGACAGCCACCGTCTCGACCTAGCGGCGGCTGTCACATTTATAAATCTCTCCGATTACTCGTTGAGAGTGACACTAACACGATAGCGTTTCCAAACGGCTACGGTTACAAGACCTAACAACAGGACAACGACAGATAAGTAACTAGCAAAGTTTATTGCTTCGTATTGACTCAATGTAACAGCACTGCGAGGCTGCCATGCAATTGTAATCGTATTCCCGTTGCTTGTGTTGTTAATCTGCTGATCAAGATTTGTTACCCAATCTAATCCAGATTCACTATTTAACTGAACGCTTGCAACCTTGATATTAGTCACAAAACGATTGCTGATAACCCGTGTTGAGGTTAGTGGCACAGTTACATCTAAATAGAACAAAACTCCATCTGAAGCAAGCGCCTTTTCCCCGGCGAAGGCAACCTTGAATACACCAGGGACGCTTGTGTCCACAAAGTGACCAACCTTGTCGCTATTAGCTAATAATGTACCATCTGTGACGATACCATTTACTTGCAGCTTTGGATCATAGGTGAGCGTGATAGAACCACCCGCAATTTGCTGATTGTGAGTTAGCGTGACAGGAATTTGAACTTGCAACCCAACCTCACTGATTTTTGAGCCAATCCGAATGTCGACAGGCTGTTGCGTATTTCGGGCGCGTCGGCTAGGGAGGCCGCATTGTGTCCAATCTTCACTTGCTGAGTAACAGAAAATGAGGGACGCATCGGCCGAATTACAAGCCCCATCCCCGTTAACATCACAAGAAAGGTGCTGACGTCTGCTTGGTGTAAACACATCAGTTGCAATGCGTAGAGCAAGAAGTGCATCGGCAGCATTCACTGCCGCATCACCATTTATGTCCCCTCGGAAAAACTGTGTGTCAACTCTGATTGATCCATTCTCGCGATGGATGGGCACGGGCGTGAACAAATCATCTCCATGATAGATAACGGTGGATTCAAGACCCTGAATAAAATCGAGCGAGCTAATTTCGCCCTCAACGCCTTGTACATCAAAGATCAACTCAAACAACGTGCCAGCTCCTATTAGATTTTCGCACGTTGTGTCGAATGAACCAATATTAACCGTTCCCGTAATTGATTCTGTATTGCCTATAAAAGCGTAGTCTGCCGTATAGGCTGTATTCCGCACAGTTGTTGCTGTGACGATGCTTGGGTCATATTCAACTCTGACATCAAGTGCACTGATGCATAAGCCTGTTCCGTGAATCACGCGTACAGGAATCGACACGTTTGTTGCACCTGGCTCCACGACCTGATGAACCAATTCTAGCTGTAACTCGCCAAAGCGCGTGCAGCTTGTGTTTGAGGTTCCGATCACGTTGCCGCTGCTGTCGAATGCCTCAACATAGTAACAATAGTCAGAATTGCTAGTTAGGGCGACAGAATCAAAATGGGTGGCGGTTAGTTGTGTCGCTATTATTGCTGGAGCACCATTCCCCACTACATAACGATACAGCTTATACGTGTCTAGTTCGCCAGCCAGTGGATTATCGACATTCCATGTAACTTGAACTGAGTCTATGCCACCATGTGATTGAATCGAAATGATCTCGGCCGCTGGCGGATAAGTTGGCAGACAGGCGCTTGTTTCTAGCTGCACGGTCGCCGCTTTTGCCTGCCAGTAGCGTTGAAAGACATCTGCCCAAGTTGTTGCACCTTGAACAAATTTCAGCGGGTGAGGGTTATCGTTTGCCGTTTCAACGCTTGTCGCTTGGGTGTAGTAAGGTGCTTGCCATGACAATGTATGGGTATTGTCTGATGCAACAAACATATCGGCATAAAGCGCCAAACCAGTCCCCTGAAATCTCCAAATTTGGCTGGTATCATTTGCAAACCAAGGGTTGCCGTCCATTGTGGCATTGTGCAAAATCGCGGTATCAACTGTGGCTTGTACGGCCGTGGCTGCAGTCGCGACATTTCCACCAAATAGCTCGCTAAGCTGCGTCATAAATGGATAGATATCGACAAGTGCATCTCCAGAAGCTAAGGTCCAATCGCTGTCGCAATAGGTTGTGTCGTAAAACTGGGTTGTTGCGTTGTAGGCAGCTTCAAGTTTTTCGTGGGTTCCTTCGGGATCTGCATCGAACTGGATTAGAATCTCGGCCGAAAGAGCATCCATTGCATGCTTAATTGCTGCCACTGTGGCACTTTGCACAGCAATTAAAACGCGCGGGTGATTTACATCATCATCCCCATCTAGTAAATCATGTGCGGCAAGAGTCTCATCATAGGTCGTTATAATCGCCTTGGTTGTTGCTTCAACCGCTGCAGCTGGAAGAACTGCGGTAAAGGCATTCGCTAGCATCTTGGGTGTGAAATAAGCATAGTTAGGTGAGCCAATGATTGTCTCTGTATACTTCTTCCCGCCATCATTGGCCAACTCATAAAATTCTTCTACCGATGCGGCAAAACAGTGAACTAAATCCAATATGTCAATCGGGTTGACCCCATTGTCCGTGCCAATCGCTAGCATTTGCTGAATTGAATGAGGGGTAATCATGCTAGGTTCAGGATGCATATCTGAGAAATCAGAGTGCAGACCCACAAAAAGAGGTAAGGGGATTACGCCTTGGAGCGTGCGTCCTACACGCGTTGATAAATTTGCGTCAACATCTGGTGCCAAGAATGTGCCATGCCCAATAACAGAGACAACTGTTTTTGTCCCTTCATTTGCATGGTTGTCCAACGCCCATTTGAGGAAGCCACCTGTTGCGTCACCGTCCCCCATATCATATTCAGTGAGTTCTAGGTCCAGAACCCCTGCCGTGTTTGGCAATCCCTCAATGGTTGTTACAACGCCATCCTTCATAACAAAGATTTGTGTATCACCATCGCGCTGTAGGTCTGCTAATAGAATTGCTGTTTTCTCAGGTTGATCTAGGGTTGCCTTACGCATTTTTTCATACGTTTCCCCAAAGATTTCATGTAAATCTCCATCAAACGCCAACAGGTTTATCCATAAGACAGAACACGGAATGTCTGTGCGCTGTAATTGTGAAATAGCATTAAGCCATGTTTGAAAGGCTGTATCGCTTGATTCACACAACGTTGTCTCGTTAAATGAGAAAATATCGAGCGGAAGATTTAGGAAGTTAGCTGGTATACCAGCGGTTAACGGATTGTTGTCTAGCTGGAGGGTGGTTAACTGGGGTAGACTCCCAAGTTCGTTAGGAAGCGTACCTGTTAGTTGATTTCCTGATAAGGCAATCTCTGTAACATGACCACTTGCACAAGTAATTCCGTACCATGAGCAAGGTGTATCTGTGTCTAGCCAGTCTGTCTTATTTAGCCAGTTGTCGCCGTTTGTGCTTGTGTAAAGAGCAGATATTGCTTCACATTCATTGACGGGGATCTCAGAGACGCTGCCACAGTCAAATACGAGAGGAGCACAAATATTAGCGCCGCCTTCGCCTACCATTGTCGCTCCACCAATGCTTTGATTCTCAAGTATATCTATTCCAGGACCACCATAGGCAATGACAGACCCTGAGCCATCAAAATTAAGGGTAATCCTATCACTCTCAGTATTGCCATCAACAATTGCTGTCCCGTCTATCGTTCCATTAATAAAGAGTGAGTCCGACCCTTCTCCACCACATGCTGTGACGGTTGTATTAACTGCAACATTATGAATGGTTATGTTATCAGTCCCTTGCCCACCATATAATGCGACTGTTTCGACAGATGTATTTGAGACAAGCCCTGCATTAGTCCGTGTAATTTGATTTGAACCTGTTGGAAGCTGTGCATCAAGCCTTGAGGTATCTGCGCCCGACGAATAATGTGCATGCATGGTGTCATTGCCCAACATGCCATTAACCGTAGTTGTAATCGTGGTCCTAATCGTAAACTGATCGCTTAGCTCGCTGCCAATGACTTGCAGTTTGGAAACCGCTGCGCTTGGGCAATCAACGACCATTGGAGAAACTTGGGTGCAACTAGCCCCTGCGGTAATTGTGTGGGCCAAACTGTACGCTCGAATGTTAGCGCCAGAATCAGCAAAGGTTACCGCTTGTAAGGTGGTTGATACACTTTGATAAATTAATTGATTCGTGGAAAGCTGGAATGAGGATTCGGCCGAATTTTGAGTAAGTACATCATTTCCGGCTATTGATTGTTCTGCCGCATATATATTTTGGAACCCAATCAATAAGGTTATAAAACTAGTAAAGACTACAATGGCTGGAACCTGTAGCCGTCGAATAATAGACATGAATTCTCCTTTTATGAATTAATTTTAAGATTGTATAAGTTCAAACCCCTAAGTTTATATAAAAGTGCTACAAGATGTCTGAACAAAGTCGTCAACCTCACACTCTAACTACTATCTAGTAGCCACACCCTTCATCACTACCCCAATCACAGGCTGAAGGCTGTATATAAAATTTAATCCATGGACTATAACCCGACAGATAAATTCTAGGTAGTCAAATAGGGTGACAAGCTTTTTGCAGTTTCAAATGTGATACGAGACAATATGACGCAATTCAATAAAGAAGATTGTCCGAAATAAATAGCAATCTCAAATAGGTTGTTGTTGCTAATCGTTCTGCTAGGAATGTGGGATGATTTGATTCTTCGGATTGTATACCCCAAGGTTGTATTAGGATGATAGATACACAAATTGTGTGGACAGCGTTTCGGCAGTATTACGATTTAAAACGATTGAGTCAGTCTCCACTAGCCAACATGCAATTTGTGAAGGATCTAGCATGGCAGGGTGATACGAAAAATCTGGCTGGCTACAATGTACAGGGGGTCTTGTTATGGGCGTTGGAGCGATTGATCCATGGCAATCAATATGAGGAGCAAAGTGCTGCAACGTTAAAAGGGCGTTACCTCGACAAATTACCAGTCGCGGCTTGCGCGGCGAAGTTTTCTCTGACCGAACGGGCGGTTAACGCACGTCGCCAAACAGGGATTAAGCGTGTCACAGAATTGTTGATAGATGCGAATAGAACGACGGGGCAATGGCAAGCTGATCAAGCAAAATTTGCGATTTCTGCACGATATGCAGATTGTTCTAAGGCCTCGAAATGGTGGCTACATTTCTGGGCCACTTTTCACAAACCAGTTGCCCTGATTGTTGCACAACAAGCAATTGATGAATACCAAATCCAACCATACTTTTCAGAACTGGTTGAGAAAAATTGGCTCATTCAGTTGGCTGGCGATCGAATTCAAGTACACCCGCAGGGGATAGAGTTTGTCAGACAGCAATGGGAACCAGAAGAATGTCAAACGCACAACACGGTTGCAGCGACATTTTACGAAGCACAGGCACAGTATGAAAGCGCGATTTACCATTGGCAGCAAGCACACCAAGACGATTATGCAGCAAAGTTGTTGCTAGCATGTTATAAAACGTTATCCATTGATGTACTGAAACAGCTTCTTGCATCTTTTGATCGTGAGCGTTCTGATGCTGCACAAGGGGAATTAAAATTAATCGCAGGGCAAGTTATGGTTGCCTCCAAGGATTTGGATAGTGCGATTGAACTATTTGAAGAGGTTTTGCAGGTCCCTGATATTTTTATGCGTGCGCAGGCATGTTATCACCTTGCCAAATTATATGAGTCGCGCAACGTTATGCGTGCGTTACGTTATTATAATCAAGGGCATAATTTATTAAACGGCTGTCACAGTGAGGAAGCTAGGCAGTTACAGGTACAAATTTGGCTGGGGGAATGCTGGGTTTTTATGAGCCAGCAGCAAGCGTTTGCGAAGGCTGCCGACAATTTGATTCGCGCAGAAGAACAGATAGAAACTGAATGGCGTGCACTACGGATCACTTTTCACACGATGGAAGCTGAACTGCATTTTCGTCAAAAGGATTTGAAGAGATGTTTGGATGCTCGTTGGAAAGCTTGGTTTATTGCAAATGAGCTTCAAGATAAGCCGCAAATCATCAATACAGGCTACAACCTCGCGTTTAACCTAGCCCACCATCAGGACTTTGATGAGGCGTGGCGGATGATGGAGCGCGTCTACAAGCTTGCGATAGAAGAGGGCAATCATCGTGTTGTTGCTCACAGTCAACATGCCTTTGGCGCGTTTCACGTATTGAACCAACGTGATGGGCAAGCCGCAATCCCATATTATCAAGAAGCTTATTCATATTTTGAATCAATTGATGATAAACATCGATTGGGTATTCTATGTCACGATCTCGCTGAAACATATGTTATTGTTGAATCTTATCAACAAGCATATGATTTTATTCAGCGAGGTCTCGCTATTGCAGATGATGTTGATGATCAATATGTTCAAAGTAGTTTGAAGAAGCTGGCTAGATCAAATCCAGCGCTTGCAGATGATTTATCATCACAACAGCGGATGGTTGTTGCTGAAGTTTTTAACAACGGCCGAATTCGCACCAAACGCTGTCAGGAACTATTGGGTTTGGAAAGCAGTCAGGCGAGGCGTTACTTGCAACTGTTAGTAGAAATGCAGTTTCTAGAATCAGTTGGTAAGGGGCGCGGGACCCATTATGTTCTGCATCCTTCAAAGCGGCCAGGCTTTGAGAAACCATAAACAAACGTGTTGCAGTTTATGGGTAATCCCTGCTCCTGCAAAGAGTTTTGACCGCCTATCCCACGTTTTAGCCCCCTTTTCTGTCTAATCATCAAATAAATGCATCATTTTGCGTGTTTGGTGCATTTAAAAGGGGCAAAGCTTTTCATCTAATTACCCTGTTTCGGCCGAAACAAAACCGATATAGTTCCTGCATAGAAACCGAACGCGAGATTTTTAAAAACAAAATGGTTAGTGTGACGG
>JBMZDF010000075.1:0-16970 GCA_049614105.1 Promineifilaceae bacterium (SeqCode) | reverse complement strand
CGCCCGCGACGTTTACCCTTGTCCCAACCGAAACACCAACCCAAACGCCGACCCCTTCCGTTACACCAACCCCTTCCCGCACCCCAACTATTACCCCGACTTCGGTGATTGATCGTGCCTGCCCCGAATTCTATTTCCCAATCTACAATCGCAACTGGCTTGCGGCCGACAAATGGCCCTCGCCTAACCCTAATCCCGAAACACATCTCTGGTTCACAAGGCCGCTTGCTCCCATCGGGGACAGATTCTTGATCAACACCAACTTCCCTTATGGCTTTGATGGAGGCGTGCAGGGCGCATTGCTTTTGCACAATGGAGTTGATGTCAGCCAAGATTATGGGACACCGCTGCTTGCCGTGGCGGACGGTGTTGTTGTCTATGCTGGCGCAGACCTTGAAGCCCGTTACGGCTGGCGTTGCGATTGGTACGGCAAGTTTGTTGTCATTTTGCATGATGATGAGTGGCTTGGGGAGCCTGTCTATTCACTTTATGGGCATGTGCAAAACATTATCGTGGAGCCAGGGCAGCGTGTGTTCCGCGCCGAACAGGTCGCCGAAGTTGGCTCAGGCGGTGCTGCAAAAGTCAATCATCTGCACTTTGAGATCCGCGTTGGGGAAAATGACTTCTTCAACTCACGTAATCCCTTGCTCTGGATCGCACCGGCCAGCGGTCGCGGCGTTCTAGCTGGGCGCATTGTTGATCCAAGAGGTCGTCCTTGGCAGGGGATTAGCCTTATCCTTGAGCCAAACGATCCAAATCTCAAGCGTTATCAAACGTGGTCTTATCTTGGCGATCCTGACAACGTAGCAATTCCCGATGAACATCTTGCAGAAAACTTTGTCATCGGCGACATGAAAGCGGGATCCTACACCCTGCACACCATCGTCCAAGGTGCAAACTACCGCCAAGACATATTTATCGAGCCGGGCCAGATCAATACGGTTGAGATCGTAACGGGGCCATTCCGCACACCCACACCATCCCCCCCCTAGCGTTTGTTTAAGATGGTTGGGCAAGTAAGAATCTGCGCTCCGTCAGCATTCTTTGTCTGACCATCTACCACCCTTTCTTTCACCGCTCCTATTTCTTTCTTTTTACACAAAGTTTCACGAATCTTTGAAAAGCCTGCAAAGTTCGTGAATTTATATGTTAGAATGCCACAATAGGTCAGTACTGTAGTACTATAACGTCTGTCACCATGCGCTCCGTAGCTAGTACAGTTTCATTACTTCGCGCAGTCAATGTTTTTAAATTAAAAAAATGGACTGTGGCAAGATGTGTGAAAACACTTTGTTATGTGGACGAAAAGGGGATTTTATGTCTCATTCTATTGGTAGATGGCTTTTAGTCGCTTTCTGGCTAAGCATTCTAGTTTTCGGCGTTTCGGCCGAACCAACCCAATCCGCCTCATTCTGGGGCAACCTCAGTAGCGAACAATTAATCCGCACCTTACTTACCTCCAGTGCTATTATGCTTGGGGTTTCAGTTACAACATCGTTGCTACATCGCTACCTAAACCGCCACTAATTACTTAAATTGTCGTCAACAATCAACAGAAATGCCAGCACATGTGCTGGCATTTTTGTTTGACGAAGTAAGGGTCAGAAACCCGAACGTTATGTTATCGGCCGCGACGGCGTATCAAGTAAGTAGCACCAGCCACCACCACAATCACGTTAAACAACACAATCAAAACCAGCAGCCCCAGCACACGAGTGTCATTACGTGCGCCTGAGATGACAGAGTTAGGTTGTGTCCAGTTCACATCTGAGAAGTTAGCAGGATTGTTTGCCCCGATCACGCTAGGGATTGGCTCCGAAGGCAAAACAACCGAAATCTCATTGGTGATGATAACTGTCTGCGTCGTTATCGTTGAGGCAATAATCGGCGTGGACGTTGGTGCTGGCGTTGGCTCTGGCTCTGGCTCTTGCCCAACAGGCGTTGGTTCTGGCGTGCTAGACGGCAGCGGCTTAGGGAATGGCGTCGCTTCTTCCGCAGGAATCGGCGGCGGGAAGCCATCAATACCCCATTCTACGACCGTCACCGAATGCGGTGGCAAAATTAGCTCGTACGACTTGGAAAAATCGGCGAGCGGAACGGTGCGAATATTGATTACTGGCGCAGATTCATTGTTGTGATGAATATTTTCTGAGTACAGGCGATGTAGCAACGCTTGCGAATCAGGCGTCCGTGGCGTTTGCAAAATAATTGTTTGCGCCTCATCTATATTCAGATTAAAAAGGACAACTGAATAGCTATCTCGCTCGCGGAACGCAAATGATTGTACAAACGGCACCTCTATCGGTTCCACAATCCCGTTGATAGGATCTTGTGTCCACCGTGGATCGTCGCCCGTGTGCGTTGTCGCCACCATTTCGCCGCGCACAGCTTTGTTAGCCAACTCCACACCTAACCAAGTCGGACGTCGCCAGCCTGTTGCTTCCAAATCACGCAACATCCCCCACACACGCGCATATTCGCCGTTTTCCATGCGGAATGAGTATTGCAGCGCCGTAAATGCGGCCTGATCACGGATGCCAAGCCACTTCTGATAGCTCAACATGTAGAGCGGCAGCGCAACACCACCGTTCAACCCCGTCATGAATCCATTACGAATCGAGAGCGGTGCATCACCTGTCGTGTTGTGGAAGTTGATTTCGTAAACGGCAAGCCCTGTATCGTTACCAGCATTCTTTAAGATGTTCTGGCTTTGCGCAAGCGTGCCCGACTGTACGTCTTGATAGGGTCGCGCAAACAGCGGATAGAAAATCCGCTTGTCTGTCGCAAAGTTTTCAAGTTCGCCAAAGTATGGAGCTAGCGCGACCATGTCATGCGTGTTGCTGTTTGCTTCAATGTCGGCTTGACTGCGTGGATGGTGAAACTGACCGCCGATGATGAAGTTGAATTCGGCCGAATTATAATAAGGCGACGCCTTCATTATCCCAATCCGCTCGCCACCAACCAACCCCACACGACCGCCGCCGCGCAGTGTCGCACCCAAAAACGGATCGCCCCCTGCATTCGCACCCCAAAGCTCGTTGCCAAACTCTAAATGGATCGTAGGGAAAACGTCTGTCCAAGGCGCTGCCTGCCCCAGCGCAACCCGCTTGTCTGCCCAAGCGTTTGCCCCAGCGGGCGCAGCTAGATAGGCCATCAGATCGCGCACTTCTTGTTCAGTCCACGTGGGCGGAATCACATACCAAGGCTCAGCGTCAATCTCACGCGACAGTTCTAAAAATTCATGCAGCGAATAATCATACTGCACGGCAATTCGGTCACGCGGACTGTACCCCGTGGGCTTCCGCGCCCACGGCTCTGCCAACTGATTCTCAAGCGAACTGCCCAACTGGTTGCCCCAGTTACGCAGAATGCCCGGATTTAGCTCATGGAGCGCCGCAACCAGTTTATCGCTGAAAACAGTCGGATTGGTGTAATCGCGACGTTCTAGCGCCATATCGTCAATCCAGACGCCATCGCTGCCCTGCGGGATACGCATCGTCAACAGGAGCAGCGGATTGGAAACGGTATGGTTTGTCCATTCACGCGGGTCAAAGTTTTGCGGCACAAAGAAATCATGCTCTACTTTTTGCCAGCCAGTCGTCAGCGGGAACGCTTGCTCCATAAACGGCAATTCGCCTTCACGGCGGAAAACCACTTCGAGTACGTCTTGGTTGCTGCTACCTTTGGCCCAAACTTCAAAATGCCAGTTGCCTTCGACATAGATCAGTTTGCCAGCGGTGGTGTCCCCATCGCGCCAAAAGGAATCCATATAATATTCAAAGCTTGGTTTCCAGTTCGGTTCGGCCGAACTCAGCTTCAACGACTGCTCACCAGGGCTACCAGGGCGTATTTGACTGGTATCTGCTTGGTTAAACGGCCGATTATCCGCATCAAATCCAGGAATCGAGCGCCGCAGCATAATCGCATCATCTTCAGCCAACGCGATCAAATCTGACTGGCCTTCGGCGAGGTCGCTGCTGCCACCCTGCGACCCAAGCGAGAATGTATACGCATTATCAACGTGCTTAAAGCCGCCAATAATCCCCTTTGTTCCCCTAGACTGACCTGTCAGCACTTCATAGGTCGCCCCGCGCCAAAAGTCGACAGGCTGCCCAACACGTGCTGTGTTCCAAGCAACTTTCCAATTGTCTTGCTGGAACGTCGTTGCGGTTGCCCCTTCTTCCGCAAATACAATAGATGCAAATTCACCTGACTCAAAGCCAGGGTTGCTAATGACATTTTTTAGATATTGTGCTGCCCCATACTGATCGGGCTTCCCAAGATTAACCCCGAGGCGCTTTGCGTCTGGCAGCCAAACGCTATCTTCTACCGTTACAGTTGTTATGTTGCTTGAATCAGCTAGCACGAGCTGCATTATCAGCACCACAAGGGCCAATAATAACAATGCGCCGATTACAAACTGCCGTAGGGTAATTTTCATGTACCAGTTCGATTGTCTCAAGAGATTTTATGTGTCGACGAGTGGGGCCATCCACTCATCCAGACAACTAAAAACAGCTTTTCTTCGACACCTGCGCCCAAGAAAAGCTGTTTTTTAATTCGTGAAGGTTTTTAGGTTGTTAGGCTCTCAAAACTGAAAACCTAACCTCCTGACCACCCGATAGCTCAAAGAGCCATCTCTTATGCTACCGACCCCAGGTCAAAACAACCATCGAGTGTGGTTGAAGGGTCATTGTGTGACCATTGCGCAAACCTGGAACAGATGCAGTTTGAATTGCAATGTTGTTGTTCGTTTCGTTGTCTGAATGCAGGTTGTTGCCTGTCAAGCTGTGCATCTGACCACTACTCAAGCTTGGCCCGTTAATTGTAACGTTCCGTGCTTGTGACAAGTCAGTGTTGAACAACACAAGACTCCAACGCCCGCCCTGATTAAAGGCAAACGCCTGAACATAGTTCGCCTGTGTGGCTTGCTCAATGCCGTTAATCGGCTGTTGCGTGTAGCTTGCGCCGTCAATATCAACGGCGACCATGTTACCACCCAACGCTTTGTTTGCTAGCTCGATACCAAGCCACGCTGGACGCTTGCGCCCTGTCGCTTCGATGTCACGCAGCATACCAAAGATACGTTGTGATTGGCCAACACAGCGGAAGAATGGTGTGGAGTACTGTGCCGAGGTGTATGCAGCCTGCGTGCGAATTCCGAGGTCGCGCAAGTAGGCAAGCATGGTTAGCGGTACAGCGATACCAGCACCTTGGCTTGTCAGGAAGTCGTTACAAACGTCGGCTGGAACGCCTGCGTTTTTCACACGGTCTAGGTTAATTTCATAAATAACCATTTCCGTGCCTTGGCCTGACTCTTCCAAAATACGCTCGTTCTCAAGCATACGACCACGTTGGCCTAGCTCCGAAGCGTGCGTATACAGTGGTTGATAACGCATTGTGTCGTTTTGCCACTGGGTCAGTTCACCAAAATACGGTGCGAAACCGATTGAATCATGGTTGGTGCTGTTCGATTCAATCTCAGTCTGACGACCCGTGAAGCGTTCCTGACCACCGATCACTAGATTGAATTTGCTCGCATTGAAGAAACGTGAGTTCTTTGCAAGTGCAAAACGGTCGTTTGCAACTTGAGCTGCGTTGATACCACCGCGCATTGTTGCGCCCAAGAATGGATCGCCACCAATGGCAGACCCCCAAACTTCGTTCCCATACTCAAGATGGATTTTACCAAATACGCTTGTCCAAGGGGCAGCTTGACCCATGTTCGCACGCATTTGCGCGTAAGGGCTTGATCCCGCTGGTGCAGCCAAATAAGCAATCAAATTTTGCATATCGGCCGGTGAGAAAGTCGGTGGCACAACATACCATGGCTCAGCACCAACAACTTGCGAAAGACGCAGGAACTCGTGCAAAGAGTAGTGCCAGTTTGTTGCAATACGATTCTGCGGGTTGAAGTCAGTTGACTTACGTGCGTAAGGGCCTGCAAGCTGATTGTCTAGCGTGCCGCCTAATTGCGCACCCCAGTTGCGAAGCACGCCAGGGCGTAGTTCGCGCAGTGCATTGACATAAGTGTCAGAGAAAACGGTTGGGTTGTTATAGTCAGCGCGTTGGAGCTTAATATCATCAACCAACACATCGCCACCAGCAACAAACAGTTGCAATGCCAAAGATTGTGGCAGATTAGCAATTTGTGCATCTGCGTTTGCATCAACTGAGAAGGTGCGTTGGATTCGCTGCCAGCCTTGCGTCAGGTCAACCGTCTCGTTCATGAAAATCCCACCACCAATACGGCGGAAGTCAATTCGCATGGTTGAGTTGGCCGTTGTGCCTTTGGCCCAAACCTCAAACACCCAGTTGCCGCGCACTTGCAGCAGCTTCCCAGCCGTTTGATCACCATCACGTCCATAAGAGTCAAAATCTTCACGATAGGATGAGGTGAAACCGTTGCCGCTGCTGCTTAGACGCAATGATTGTGCGCCGGGGCTGCCAGGGCGTTTGTCGCCAGGGTTTGCCTTAGCGCGTGGGAGCGTATCGAAGTCATAGCCGCCGATGTTTTTGCGAACAAAAACGATGTCCCCTTCTGATGGGGTTGCGCCGCCACCGCTCAAATTGAACGTATAGCGTCCAGATGCGTGCGTGAAGCTTGAGACGCTGCCTGAGCGTCCTTTACCTGTCCCGCTCACGATTTCGTAGCTTGCACCGTTCCAGAAACCAATTGGTTGACCAATTGCTTGTGCATCGTTATTCCATGCGGTTTGCCATGAATCGCTTTGCACACGGTTGTTTGTTGCGCCTGGCAGCACGATGAAGACCATGCCAAATTCTGACGCCTCAAAACCGGGGTTTGGAACAAGATTTTTCAAAAGCTGCGCCGCACCGTATTGGTCACGTGCGCCGACATTGATCCCAAACTTTTTAGTACCTTGAACAACAGGTTGGCTTGTTATGTTAATGCGTGTTGTTCCAGACGCCGTTGTGACGTTCACAACATTGTTATCATCTGGACCAGTTGGTGCTGGGGGCGTGTTGGTGTTGTTGTTTCCGGCTGGGCCGCCACCTTCTGTGGCACAGGGAGGCCATGGGCCGCTTGTTGGAATAACACAACCACTGCCGTTATTAGAGCCACCAGGTGCAGGTGCGGCACCGCCGCCACCACCACCGCCGCCGCCACCGCTTGTTGCGCAGGGAGGCCATGGGCCGCTTGACGGAATAACACATTCGGTAGAACCGCCGTTGCCACCTGTGTTACCACCGCCGCCACCGCCACCGCCGCCTGTTGCACAGGGAGGCCATGGGCCAGTGGGTGGAATAACGCAATCGGTGGAACCGCCTGTGTTGCCACCTGTATTGCCGCCACCGCCACCTGTTGCACAGGGGGGCCACGGCCCACTATCTGGAATAACGCAACCTGGGCCTTGAGCGCCAACATTGCGTGTCGCGATTTGTGGCGTCAATGCCAATATCGCGAGCATCAGTACAGAACCAATAACAAAGCTCAATCTTTTCATAGGATGATCCTTTTCCTTTCCATCATGCAATAATGGCAGCTAAAAGTTGGTAGATCACTGTTTTCGGCTTTCTAAATATGTGTTGGTGTAGGCGCAAACTTCTGCTTCACCTAAGTAGATTATTTAATCCGCAGCTTCGGCCGAGATACCTTTTTCGGCCGAATGCGCCTACAGTGTTGTTGAAGAAATCTCGCACCTGACTTCTTGCGCGAGCGTAAAGTAACACCATTATAAAATCGGTTTGCATATCGCAAAGTCAAATTATGGTCAAAAATAACAAACTCACCAAATCATCACGCCTTTTTTGCATAGATTGTCAACAATTCACTATTTTGCTGATCATTAGAGCAGTTTTTCTCTGAGAGGTCACAATTAGAGCGTACTAGACGCATCTATAAACACAAACCTCCAACCTAAGGCAAAGGTCGGAGGTTCTGCTAACCAACACTCGCTGGTGAAATTTAACTTGTTCCCAAGAATTTACCGCTAACGTCCGCTCCAGTCAATAACAACCATCGAATGTTTTGGCAAAACGATTGTTTGGTTCTGACCAAAATACTGTTGCTTTGTCACAATTTTAACGTTTGTGCCATTTTCGTTGTTACTGCGGATGCTATCGCCAGTTAGGGTGCGGACCGTTGCATTGCCCTGTGGCACAAACGGCAGTTTCAAATCAACCGTCTGCGATTTATACAAATCGAGGTTGAACAACACGACCGAATAGCCTGTGTTACGCGCCTTAAAGGCAAACGACTGCACAAACGGCACTTCGATTTCACTTGGGATGTCGTTGATAGGCGCTTGCGTCCAGCTTGGCGCATTCGCATTCTGCTGCGTTCTCAACACATCCCCACGGATCGCTTGGTTTGCTAACTCAATACCTAACCAGCCCGGACGCTTGCGCTGTGTCGATTCGGAATCACGTAACAATCCCCACAAACGCGCTCGTTCCTGATAACGTCCCGGAAGCAACCATGAGTATTGCAGCGCAGTAAACGCCGCCTGCTCCCGAACACCTAGGTCGGCTTGATAGTGTAGCATATGAAGCGGCAATGAGATCCCCATGTTCAATCCAGTCAAAAACGTATTACGCCGTTCAATATCAAGCGTACCGTGTGTTAAATGACTTGAAATCTCATAGATTACCAGATTGGTGTCGCGTCCGTTCGCCTTCATGTGGTTGGCGCTCTGACGCATCTTGCCGTTTTCTGAGATATTGTGCCAAGGGTTCGCAAAGTAGGGCAAATACATTTGCGAGTCATCCCCGTAGGATCTGATGTCACGTGCAAAGTAAGGGGCGACACCCACTGAATCGTGGCTTGTGCTTTTTGATTGGATCTCAGCTTGCCGTCCAGGGAAACCCGCCTGACCACCAATAATCAAGTTTAATTTGCTTGATTGGTAGAAAGGGGATGCCTTCATGATGCTGACGCGCTGCCCAACAACTTCCCCAACTTGGTAACCATCCCAAAGGGTCGCACCAACAAAGGGATCACCAGCCGTATTGCCACCCCACATCTCATTCCCAAATTCCAAGTGGATTTTAGGAAAAACAGATGTCCAAGGTGCAGATTGGCCGAGTTCCGCTCGTTTAGTTGCGTATGGATGTGAGCCAGCAGGTGCGGCTAGATAAGCAATTAGATTTTGCAGCTCCCCAGCTGTCCACGTTGGCGGAATCACATACCACGGCTCTGAGTTTGTGGCCTGATTTAGTTCTAGGAACTCATGAATTGAATAGTGAAATTTAACAGGTTCCCGATCGCGGGGGTTAAAATCATTTGTCTTGCGTTCCCAAGGGGATGCAAGCTGATTGTCCAAACTGCTGCCCAACTGATGGCCCCAATCGCGGATAACGCCCGGCCCCAGTTCACGCAGCAAATTGATAAATCGATCGCTGAATGCTGTGTCGTAATGATTATCAACACGCGCTAGCTCGACATCATCAATCCACACGTGACTATCTTGTGAAGCAACACGGACTTCAAAGCCCAGCGGGTTCACATCATAGGGGATCTGCTTATCAACCCCTTTTTCAACCTTAAACTTGCGCTCGATTTTTTGCCAACCTTGACGCAGTTGAAAGGTTTCGTTGAAAAATTCTGTCTCACGATGACGCAGGAACTTAACCTCTATCGTCTGGTTTGGCGCAGATGGTTTGACCCAAAGCTCAAATTTCCATAACCCTTCAACGATATTAAGCTTCCCAGCCGTGTTATCTCCGTCCCGTGCGAAGGAGTCAAATGGCACAGCAAATGAGGGATCCCAGCCCGATTCTTCGAGACGTAAAGCCTGTATCCCGGGGCTACCTGGGCGCTTCTCTTGCGTATCTGGGCTGTGGAAACGAGTTGGCGTTTCGGTAAAGTAGCCGTCTAGTTCCGTGCGGAAAATAACGGCATCTTTGTCGCCAAACTGTTGATTCCCACCACCAAGGTGGAAGCTATAGTTTCCATTGTTATTTTGGAAAGCCGTGACACGTCCGGTTTTGCCGCGATTCGGGCCTGAAATCACTTCGTAAAGTGCGCCATCCCAGAAACCGCTCGGATGTCCGTTATGCATTCCGCCCCAACGATTTGGAACAATCTTTGTGGGGGTTGTGCCAGGGCCGGTGAGAATCAGCATTGCAAATTCGGCCGATTCAAACCCTGGATTCGGAATCAAATTACGCATGTACTGCGCAGCCCCATACTGATCATACGCGCCAATATTGATCCCTAGACGCTTTGCGCCTGGCATCTTAACCTGATCATGCACCGTGACAACAGTCCGATTGCTCGGGCCTGTCTCAGGGACAGCTGTTGCAGTTGCCTGTGGTTCAGGTTGTTGATTATTAGCGGGATTCCAAGAAGGGGTTGCGGTAGCCTGTGGCGACTGACTGTTGTCAGCATTCCACCGTGAGGTAGCTGTTGGAACAGGCGTTTTGTTCCACCAAGGCGTTGGCGTTGGTTGCCACCAATCTGTTGGGGCGGGCTGCCCCTGATTATTATTGCGTTGCCAGCTAGGCGTTGGTGACGGCTGCCACTGATTCGGATTTGACCGATTCGGCGTTGGCGTTGGCCACGGAGCGGCCTGAGCACCATTGATACGCAGGGTAAAAAGGAGCAGCAAAGCTGCAACAACGATCCATAGTTCTTTTCTAAACATTACAAACGACTCATCGTCCACCTATCTTTCCCAATTTAGATGGACTTACTGTTAACAACCCATGTTAGGGAAACGACACCTGTGCCCAGCAATGACACTAAACACTTTAGATTATGCTCCACCTTACTTACCTTTTGGGTTGCTATACCCTCTTCGGGTTCTTCCCACGTGGTACATTTCCATTGGCAGACAAAAGCATCCCACACATAAATGTGCTCTCACAACTAAGTTTGCTTTGAAAATCACACGTTTCTTAAACAGCGCTCGCGCGAACAATTTGCATAAGACTCTTCCCTGTCCATGCAGACCTACATGCTGTATAAAGGTTAACAGCTGTCGCAAACGCTACGTGCTACAGCTTACCCTCAGAATTTATTTTTTCAACCATTCCAAGTTGAAAAAGGCCTTTTCCTAATCCTTCATACAGGATGCGCTCATCTTTATGAACATAACATAACGATTCGCAGCGCGAGCTTATTTAAATAATGGTACTTCATGCATGTAATCAACAACGGTCTTATTATAGAGATTACTTATAAAAATGCATGATTATTCACGCTATTTTCTTGATAAGTAGTTGGCAACTTTCTGATGCATACGTTGAGATAGGGGTACTTGTTCACAATTTCAAGCATATAACGCATGAACCTGCTATTCTTCACGCTTGTTTTGAACAAATTAGCGTAAAAATACGCTACAGTTTTGATCCTTAAGCAATTATTAGGGATAAGCAATTCTATTGATTTCATTTGACGCCTAGTATTTTACGGTTTTGCAATCCTAATTTTATTAATTAGATGACAATAAGCAGTAGATCTGTACTATCAATAGGTGTCTAACAAGGGATTTGTGAGAAAATTACACTATTTGTTAAATAGTCCTAAGTATTCTACAAAAAAGTCAGTACCCTATTGTTGACTGCTTAAAGGCAATCGGAGAAATAGCGGCTAGACCTCATGCGCTATTAAAACCGTTACGTACATCAATCATTTCAAACATTAGGCCTTACGCACGTCCAGAGAAATCAAACCGTTTGGGTTCGTTGCATTCAGTAGCGTCTCTCTAAAAACTTACTGTGTAAGCTCTAACTTCAATAGCAAGCCCTTGCGTTATTCTTGCAGTATCGACAGGCGCACCGGTTTTATTAAATATAGGTATGGCGGACCAGCAATCATCTGAAAACAGCTACAACTTTGAGTCTCAACTAGAATTAGGTGAGATGCTACTTGAGTTAGGACGGTTTGAAGAAGCTGCAGTTGAGCTCAAGAAAGCAAAGGATCTGAATGAGATCGGCGCATACAGCCGTTCTGATGAAGATCCTGAGCGGGCACAGGATTTGGATCGTTTGGCAACGGCGCTTGAGCGTTCGGCCGAAATTCAAGGCACAGCACAACGACGCGGGCGGGCAATTGGATTTGCATTCGCCCTGCTCCTCATCGCCCTCACGGCCGGTGTTTTCATAGCTTGGTCGCTTAATCGCACCGAGCTACAGGACATGCAGGAAATCGCGACCCGTGAGGCAGAGGTAGTGTCACTGCAACGAACAGAAGAATCATCATTAGTCAACTATCAGCTTTCCGAAGCGACGCGCATGTCAGAACAGATCACCGATTTGTTCCAGCAATTGGGTGTGATTGCCGTACAGGCAACCCAATCGGCGCGAACCTTTGGCGAGGCAGCGGCAGTTTCCACCGTTGCGGCACAAAGCGTGGGTGCGCAGGAAACGCTCTCGGCTATCATGGCTGAAATTGCGGCCGAAAGCACCATCACGGCGCGGCAAGCAGGCGCATTGGCGGCAGCGCAAGACCTCGCCACAAGATCGCCAGCGCAAGAGCTCCCTACACCACTAAGCGGTGCGGCGCTCAATGAGTTGATTGATCAAATCCGTGTTGACACGTTTGCGGCCAATCTGCGTTCTGGGCCAGGTTTCAATTTCCCAATCGAAGGGCGATTGATTCAGGGACAGCTTTTAACCGTTTTAGCGAAAAGCCCCGATCACTACTGGTTTAGCGTCACCACGGCGGATGGCGACGAGGGTTGGGTTCACACCAGCTTGGCAAAACCTGTCTCGCTGGATTGGCTACCCGAAGCGGCGACGGTTCCAGCAACGCCGATTATCCAGCCAACGGCTCAGCCAACCTTGACGCCAGCATCAGCAGCGCCTACACCTGAACCACCAACGCCAACGCCTTCTTCATAAGTCATAGAGCGCTCCATTTTGTTCGAGCCTCGTGAAATTTTTCGACAACGGGCCACACTTAGGTCATAATCACCGCGATTGCAATGGGTAATGCTGTGATGCAACCTAAAGTGTGGCCTTTTTTGTTGCTTGCCAGAAGCACAAGGCTTTAAGAAATACCTCATCATAGGTTCTATTTCGGCCGAAATCCCATAAGAAATTTCACACCGCTCCTCAATCACCCTCCGTTGGTGCGCAGAAGCGGCATATAGATGGAGAGACTTATCATGAAGAAGCTGCTTCGCTTTAGCTTGTTACCTTTATGCTTGCTCCTGCTGTTTAGTTTATCTCTACACAGCACACAGGCTGCTGAAAATTCAATTATCGATGTTGCGACGGCCGAAGGCAGCTTCACCACCCTTGTTTCCCTTGCAAACGAAGCGGGTTTAGGTGGCATGCTGGAAAATAACGGCCCCTTTACCGTGTTTGCCCCCACAGATGAGGCGTTTGCCGCGCTTGGCGACGCACTAGCGGGACTTGACCAAAAACAGAAACGACAAATTGTTCTTTATCATATTGTTCAGGGAACGCGAACGGGCGAACAGCTAACGGACGTTAGCGCAGTTGGCACGGCGCTTGGCCAAACAATCGCCGTCAGCGTTAGTGATGATGGCGATGTTGTTTTGAACAATACGGCAACCGTGTCGTTAGCAGATATAGACGCCTCAAACGGCTTAATCCATGTGGTTGATGCGGTTTTGGTTCCGGCAGGAATTTTGCCAGAACCAGAGGTGACTGAAGAGGTAGCAGAGGAAACTGAGGCTGAAACAGAAGAAGTAACTGAAGCCGCTCCCCCACCTCGCGCTGTTGACCCGCTTGAGGATCTGTTTTTTGATCCTGATGGCCCTTATGGCGATCCACGTGTGACGCTTGATTCGGCCGAATTGGAAGCAGTACTCAACCTCGTTCCAGCTTTGCGGAAATATAACCAACGCGACTTTGCCGCCGCCACCGTTATCACCGCTGCCGCCGCCGAGGAAATGCGTAACATGCTCGACAGCGGCATGGAAAACGGCACAAAGACGCTCTGTACAGATTACAGCGCCCTTTTCATTTTGATGGCTGTTGCACCCCGTTTTGAGCAAGCTGGGGACGCACAACCGCTTGTTAATCGGTATGAGGCAGGGGTCACACGTTTGCTCGACAGCAATCGTTCGTTTGCACTTTACTGCATCAACGATGGTGGATTCAATCAACTAAACTGGGGATTGGCACGTATTGGGGCGCAAGACGCAATGGATACGCTTATCCCACTGGCAGAGCAAATGTTGACGATGGTGGAGGAAGCACCAGAACCCGTAGCGCCTGTTGTAGAGGAATCGGCCGAAACAGAAGCAGCATCTGAAACAGAAGCGGCTGAAACAGAAGAAGGCACGACCTCTGAAGAATCGGCCGAAACAGAAGCAAGCGCAACTGGCAACGATGAACAGGTTTCATTTGATTCAGAAGCTGAACTTGAGGCAGCACTAGAAGAAGCTTTTGACCGTTTGTTTGACAGTCCAGAAGGTGATTTTGCTGAACCACGTGTTTCATTTGACTTCCCCAACATCTTGGAAGAAGATGAAAAGACAGCCCTATTCGCTGTACCACATGTTGATTATTCAAACTTTGACTTCTTGGCATCCGTCACATTTACCAACGTTTTCATCGCAGGTATGGGCGGTCACCTTGACTCAATCACAAGTTTTGATAACGCGATTGGTTGCACCAACTACGTTAACATGTACCTCTGGGTGGCACGAGCGCCTAAGTTCCGCGACATTCCAGCAACACGCCTAGCAATGGTCAATCGGTACGAAGCAACCATCAACGAGTTGCTAGACAACAATTTGCCATTTGTTTTGTATTGTGTGAACGGGGGACAGTTTAGCTCATTCAACAAGCTTTTAGCCCGTGACGGTGTCAGTGAAGCACTTGAGATCTTTATCCCTCTCCTGACGGAAGCTGGCGACGCGGCACTTGTTCAATAACGAGCAAAACGTTTTACTAGAATAATTTCAACGGTTGTTGACAACCAAAACAAAAAAGCTGAATTGCGTTTGCAAGTCAGCTTTTTTTTATTCAACAATTAGGTCACAATGAATCATTAACGAAAACTCTAGAGGTTAGATCAGACTTTCGCAGGCCACCTCCCACTCTCGTGATCAATAAATAAACCTCAGAGGTTTTTATGCACAGACCAGAGTCGATGACAACAAACCTCTGAGGTTTTCGTCAACGACTACTTGTGCTCTACTCAAGGTTGTTTATTTGGTTGATAGATGTGCAGCGCAGGGTCGCCCAATAGGTTAATTGTCTGACTGACGCTATTTTTTTGGCTAAGGATGCGGGTAGATTGCAGCGCCTCGCCTAATGTCAAAGGCTCACCCGCTTGCAAAAGCGTTTCGTAAAATTGACTGCCGAATGCAAGCTGATCAATGTTTGGCGCATGGCCTGAGGGGGCAATCGCCGCCACGATTCCGCCATTGTCGGCAAGCAATAGTTGTTCCACAAGGGTGTTTGTCTGAGGGTGGTTGAAATAGCCGTTGCGAGTTGTGAACGTTGTCAGCACAGGCAAACGTGTTCCGTTGATCAAATTGGTTGAATCAGCCGCCCTTAGCACCCGTTCGTCACCCCACACTTCCAAATCCCCCTCGCCAGCATAGTTGATAATGCCAACCCCTTGATTGATCGCACTGATAATCGAATCGTTGAGCGTCTCGCTGCGCGTCATATCAAACTGTAGCGGGCTAAAACCAGCATCACGCACGGCGGTGGCAAGGCTGAGCGTCGCGTCTGCAAACTGTGGCTGATCATCAGCAACAAGCAGGGCGCGGCGCTGCCAGTTTCTCGTCTCATCCGTTCCGTTTTCATAGGCTAGCGTTTTGCCGACTAGGGTTGCAAGCTGCATACGATTTTGAACGGGGAATCGGCCGATGGCAATCGTCTGATTTAAGCTGTTATCTGGATTGCGGGTCAGCCAGCTATCGTCGGCGCTTAAACTTTCGGCCGAATCAATGCTCAACTGCGTCGGAATCAAATTTGTATTGTCACCATCAGTGAAGTTATGCAAATCATAGCTTGCATCCCCCACCAACAGCACAAAACGCGGCGCTGGTGACCATGACTCAGTTGCATACGTTAAGAATTTGCGAATCGCGTTCGGGGTTGGGTATCCAAAAGAAAACTCATCATAAATCTGCTCAAGCGCAACCGCCTGCACAACCAATCCCTCAGACTCACGGTGCGCAAGCAGCGGCGAAAGCGTTTCTTCAAACTGTGGCAAAGGCGGGATAATCACGATGTAATCAGCCCCTTGTCCCGCCTCTTTGAGCGATTGTTCCCAAACTGGAATCTGCGATAGCTCAGGTTGAATCGCAGCCCTAGGTTTCAGCATCACAAAGCTTGCCCCAAGCTCAGCTCCTGCAAAGCTGACGCCATCATCATCCACACGTGTGTTGACCAATCTCATCGGCTTTTGTGCATCGCTCACGTCAAACAAGAGCGCGTGTTCATCGGCCGATCCAACCATCAGATTCGGCGCGTCACTTTTAAACGCAAGCTGACGATTCCCCAATACTAAAAAGCTCTCGTACACAAGCTGTATCGCGTTGACATAAATCGACTCGCCCCCGCCGTATTCATCCCCAAACGCTTGAATCGACAGCGTGTTGTCAGAGCGGTGCAGTTCGCCTGAGTTTAGCTGGCGCTCACTTGTGATGTCGGTGATGCCGTCCCAGAATTTTTCGGTGAGGCGCATTTCGTTGAACTTCACCTCAATATGATGATCAGGATTCGCTTCGCTTTCACTACTCGACCACAGTTCCAAGGTTAGCTGTGCGCCATTGGCTTCGGTCGGCGTAATATCGTCCAGTTCAAACATGCGGGACGAAGGGGCAAAAATCTGTTTGCCTAACCAGCGATCCCCTGTTGCGTGTGGGAAAAAGCGCAAATTTTCTTCCCATCGCTTTGTGCGCGTTCCAATGACCACACCGGGGGCGGTTGGCTCAGCATCACGCTCCTGCATGGCGACGCCCTGCCCCGCAGTGAGGTTATAAACAGGCGCAGCGGTCATCGAATCCTCAGCGCCTTCCGAGTAAAAGTAAAGTATTTCGTTTTCGGGGTTTGTGGAGTCGATATAA
>JBMZDF010000074.1:0-17050 GCA_049614105.1 Promineifilaceae bacterium (SeqCode) | reverse complement strand
CATCAAAGCACTAGGTCGTAACTCAGATGGGTCATGGGTTTTCATCTGGGCCGATGTAGGTGATGGTTGGGTTCCAACAAGCAGCGTTACTTTGGCTGGCAACGTAATGTTGCTGAGCGTTTGGGCCGATCACTTCAGTGGGGAAGCTTGCGCTGCACCACCACAACAGATTGATGCACGTGTTTGTGGCCGTGAAGGTAACACAACAACAGCAAACACAACGCGTTGGACCGACATCTTCAACACAGCCGACCCTGCAACAGATACAGGCCGTGCATACCCACCAAACACCAATGTAACGATCAACGGTCGTGACTTCTGGGGCTGTTGGGTTCAAGTTGACGGCGCTAGCGACTCTGGCTGGATTCCTGTTGACTCACTCAGCAACCGTGGCGTAATGAGCCGTCCAATTTTGGTTGACAACAGCGGTGGCTGTCAAATCCTTGACGATGGCCGTGTACTTTGCCCAACCCCATAGGCAAAGACGGTTAACGCTATAAACTAGAAAGAGGCTGGGCTTTTGCTCAGCCTTTTTGTTTGAATTTTGAGGTGCTGAGCCTCGTGCATTATTGATTTTTGTTTAGGCAAAATCTAGAGTAAGCTTTGAACAAATTGATAAGGAACGCAGTAGTGGCGCAATTTATACATAGGCAATTATTATGAGACTTAGCAAGGATTTGGTTGGCAAAGATGTTGTAACGATTGATGATGGGCGAATTGTTGGGCATGTGCGCGACATTTATTTGACGCCTGGGCTGGATGCGATGGCTGGGGTGTTTCTGAAAAAAGAGGGCATCATTCGTCGTAAGTCGATTTTAGTGCCTGCGGATGCGGTCGTCGTGTTTGGGATTGACGTCGTGTTGATCACATCGGCCGATGCAGTTACCGATGATAAAACGTTCACCGCTGCGGCAAACTGGGTGCGTCTCGACAAACTGCAAGGGCGCGAAGTGGACACCCCTGGTGGCACGCGCATTGGTACAGTTGGTGATGTGGTACTTGATGAAGAAGGTGGCGTGACCGCTTATGCGCTGTCGCGCGTTCTTGTGGAAGGGCCAATTGGACAAACGCGGGCGATTTATCGGGAAGCAGTCATTAATGCAGGCAAAAATGATGACGTGATGACGATTGACATTAAGCGTGCGGAAGATCCCAATTACGTGCCGCCTGCGCCTGAACCAGCGGCAAGCCAGCCAACTGAAAAGCGACCACAGGATCTGAATGATGGGTCGACTTCGGCCGAAACCACCACCCCAACCAGCACACCCGAAGAATAAACACCGCTATTTTGACACACCAACAGGTCACTTTTGGAAACAAAAGCGGCCTGTTTTTGATCCCTCATATTGATTCCAAACGCAGGTTGTTTTACGACAATTGAATTGTGGTCAACAGGGCGTCGACCGCAGCCTCGGTTGGCTCAAGGGGAACATTGTCAAACAAACGCCACGTTTCACGATGTGTCACTGTTTCGTTGGGCTGAATGCTGTTGCGCGGGCCAAGCGTTTCAAGTTCGAGAAAGTGTTCATGACAGTAACATTGGGTGCTGCTGCCAAAATCATAGTAGGTCGCGTTGGGGTCAAATTCGGCCGATTTGACAAACAACACCCCATCAACCACATACCCAAGCCAGCCCGTCGGATTGGGGCAGCCGATCTTGAGCGCCCCGTCCGTCATGTTCGCATGGACAAAAATGTAACGGTTTCCCCATTGAATATGTGGGCTGTTGATGTCGGTGTAGGGCCAGAGGGAAATCGGCCGATTTGGCTGTAGGCCATCGGGATCGAGCGCCCCCACTGTCTGTGGCACAATGGCAAACCCGCCCGGCTTCACTTGTGTAATTGCCCAAGGCGCACACTCAATCGGCCATAGACCACGATTAGTCAGCATGTGGTCAATCACGACCGTTGCGCTCTCATCAGGCAACGTGATACGCAGTGATTTTTGCAGCCCCGTTTTTACTTCCACATTTTGTGTCACCAAGTACCCATTCTCAATCGGCTCGACTTGCACGGGATCATCATCTGGCAGATAGGTGCGTCGTGCAATTTCAGGCGCGTGCCAAAGACGATGCCCGCCGTGGATGTTAAATGTACCGGCGTCTGGGCAATCAATTGTGAAATCAGGCAGTTCCGCTAGGATGTTTGCTTTCCCGTTGAGCCGCATGCTTAAAATGCGTGGGCCTGTTGATTCGGTGATGAGTAGTGAAAGGGTTGAATTGCTTAACTCAACACAGCTATGCGTTTGGAATTCGGTGCGTTTCATGGGATCAAAAAAGCCGAGTCTCAAACTCGGCTTTTACTGTTTAGATTAAAGTTTGCTTGCGACCGCAAAAAGTTCGCGTTCAAAAAACCAACGAAAGGGCGGTGCGTCAAAGGCAACCTTGCGCAATGTTGCCATAACTGAATTTTCACTTCGATTCTGAGGCGGCGAGTCGAGCCAAACACGCCCTGTAAAACCAGCCTTACGCATCGTCAGGTACATGCTCAGAGGCGATTGCTCATTGACATGGACATGTTGATTAACCGCAACAATGGCGCGTGGATCTTTTGGATACCCTTCGCGTTGCCCCATCAGCATTCGCACGCGCCGCACCCAAGGGTAGGCATACTGATCATACCAACGGTTTGGCGCGGTGTGCATAATGAACTTGCCATTTGGCTTGAGCACGCGATGGGTTTCAAGCAATGCTTCGTGTAGTTCCCAAGGGTAAAGGTGTTCAACAACGTCGTACATCAGCACGCGGTCAAAATAGCTGTCTGGGAAAGGGAGCTTTTTCGCGTCTGAACGGAGAACGCCTGACTTGAGTGCGCTCACATCGCCCTGATCGGCCGCTTGGCGAATGACGTCGCGAGACATGCGGGTTGCGACTTCGGCATAGTCAAGCCCATACGCTTCGATACCGTTTTCGATACAGTGGTGCAAGATTTCACCACGTCCGCAGCCGACATCGAGGATTTTCATGCCGGGGGTGACTTCAGCAATCTCGAAGGAGTGGCGTAGGCGACGCGAGAGGTGTTGCCCCTCGGATTCTGCAAATTCTTGATACCCTTCACAAGCTGTCAGAAAATATTCTTCATCATACAGCTCAGAGGGCAGGGAGGGTTTTCCGTTCAGGTGACTCATCACTGCGTATTTTAACGGGAATGCAGATAGTGTGCGAATCTGGAATGATAATTGTGAGTGAAGAAGGCGTTTTGGTGTAAATCAGTTCAAATCGGCTGATCAATTGGGCAGCAGATAAACCAATTGGACAATATGCCGACTGGTTTATCCTCAAATCAAAGCCGCAATGGGGCGATGATTTTAGAGAATCAGGCGACATCCTCACGAAAGTGACAGCCCATGCTTTGTTTGTTGGCGTTCGCTGCGGCGGCAACAATCAAAGCAGCGCGGACCGCGTTGCGCACGCCGATCAGGTCATCGGTCAATTTTGATACTTTGTAGAAACGCTCGATTTCTGTTTCCAAGTGGCGCAACTCGCGAATTGCCCGATTCATGCGGAAGGCGGCGCGTGAGAGGCCTACATAGTTCCACATCACGTTTTTGATCGTGTTCATATCTTGCGAGACAAGCACGGGATCAGGCTCATAAACGCCCGTATCTTGCCATTGGGGGATGTCGCTTGGCTCGATGGGTAGATTGCCTGTGCGGGTTGTGTGGGCGTGTTCGGCCGATTTCACGCCCCAAACCAACCCTTCCAACAAAGACGAACTCGCTAAACGATTCGCCCCGTGCAGCCCCGTGCAGGACACTTCCCCCACCGCATACAGATTGTCAATTGTTGTTTGCCCGTCCATATCGACCCAAACGCCACCGCAAAAATAGTGAGCGCCTGGCACAACAGGCACAAGGTCTGTTGTCATGTCAATGCCGTATTCGGCACACTGCTGGAGAATGTTAGGGAAGTGGTGACGGATGTGTTCGGCCGACATGTAGCTGCGTAAATTGAGATAAACATGCTTCACATCGCGTTCAACCAACTCGCTCATAATGCTGCGCGACACAACATCACGTGGCGCGAGGTCTTTCCACTTGGGCGCATAGTTATCCATAAACGGCCGACCATCTGCATGAACAAGCCGTCCGCCTTCGCCGCGCACCGCCTCCGTAATCAGAAAGCTGGGCGCACCCGTTTTGTAAAAAGTAGTGGGGTGGAACTGCACAAACTCGCTGTTGATCACCCGTGCGCCAGCCCGATACGCCATTGCCAGCCCGTCGCCACGCGATCCTTTTGGGTTGGTTGAGCGCAGGAAAATCTGCCCCAAGCCGCCCGTTGCCAAAATCGTTTTTTCGGCAAGGATGCGCTTGACCGTTTTGGTGTCACGATCAAACACGTATGCGCCGACGCAGCCCCGTTTGTTGTAAACAGAGCGCCGATTGCGCGAGTGGTGTGAGGGTGACAGCAAATCGATCGCCGTGTGATTGGTCAGCAGCGTGATGTTGGGATGCTGTTTTATTTTATTGAGCAGCGCAATTTGGATGGCGTGGCCAGTGGCATCGGCCGCGTGGATGATGCGCGGCGCGGCGTGTGCGCCTTCAAGCACAATCGAGAGGTCGCCGTTTGCTTTGCGCGTAAACTGCACGTTGAAGGTGTCGAGCAGCAGCTTTTCAACCTGTTTTGGCCCTTCGTCCGCCAATATTTGAGCGGCGATCGGGTTGACGTGCCCGTCACCTGCGTTGAGGAGATCGGTTATGAGCAATTCGGCCGAATCCTCCTCCCCTTTATAAATAATCCCGCCCTGCGCCCAATCGGTATTTGTATCGCTCGGCTCCGTCACCCGCGTCACCAGCGTCACCGCGACACCCTTTTCCGCCAGCGTCCAAGCCGCCGTGCAGCCTGCAATGCCCGTTCCAAGAACAAGAACCTCTGTTGTAATTAAGTCACTCATGATTAGCTTCCTGTACTGGTCGTAAAATTCGTTTGACAACATACTGAACCATAAGGCTAAATGGTTCGCTTGGTGCTGCCTTTGCCAGAATAGTCTCAGAATTTTCTATCACAAATTGTGTGAACCAAGTAAGTTCAATTGGTGGTGTGATTGAAGCGCGGCTCAACATCGGGGGATTTATTTGTTGAGCAAGATGTCTGAGATGATCGTAGTAGAGTATTTTGAGTTCGGGGCGATCAAGACCAAACAAAGAGATTGTTTTTTCAGCACGCAAGCGAGCGGCCGAATCGATTCCTGGAATCGGCTCAACTGTTAAACTGATCGGGTTTACCCAAAGATAGTCTGATGGTTTGTCAACATCAGGTTTTAGGGCATTTTCTGGGAGCTTCGACCCTTTTGAATCTGTATTGCAGTCGCTACAACTTAATAATAAATTTTCCCAAGTAAAGGCGTGTATGCCGTTATCGGCCGTTTTTGGCTTGAAATGCTCAACATCAGGATTTGGCTCACGTTTTTCGCAAAAAGCGCATTTGAAATGATGCCACCCTTCCATTGCCTCAATTGCATGATGATTGAGACGCTTTTTGTCATGTTGAGGCCAACCCCAACGTTTGCTCTTGCATTCTTTTGCTTGCCATCGCTCAGTCCATTCTTGAACTTTTTCCTCTGTCCAAAAATCTGGTGCTTCTTCTCGTTCTAACTTAACCATGTTGTTTGCGTGTGCTAAGCAATGTCTGCAGCCAAGGATTTACTTCGGACAACTCTTCCAATAATTGATTATGTTTTTGCTTATCCTCATTTGTGGCGTTACCAAATGTGATTTTCCCCTCTAGCTCGCTAAGCTGTTTCATTTTCTTTTCGATTTCTGGTGGGTAGAGACTATCTACGAACTCATTTAGGAGGACAAGATCGGCCGAATAACCATGATATTTGTCGAAGCTGGATTCGACGGTTAGCTTGCCATTATCGCCTTTTTTGATGCGGAAAAGTTGGGTGTTATCGGCCGAACCCACTACAAATGGGCTGTGCGTCGTCGCAATAATATGCGTCTCTGGCAACAACTCCATTACGCTTGACATCACCCGCCGCTGCCACTCAGGATGCAAATGTGCATCAATCTCATCAACTAAAATTAGGCCGGGCATAGTGGTTGAATCCTTTGAGTTCAGCCATTCTGCCCGAGAGCCTCGCATTAAATAGTCTAAGGTCCAACTGGAAAAACTGCGAGTTCCATCACTCAATTGACTAATCGAAATTTCTGTCCCATTCTGTTGAACTTTTATAGCAAGGGGCTTTCTATGTAAACGGAATTTGATAGGATATTGTAATCCTTGGCTTAGAAAGGTTTCAGCTCGATTTATCAACCTGTCATATGATCGCGCCTCATCTACTGCATCATCATTGGTAGCAAGTGCTCGTTGGACAAAGAGGTTACCTAGCCATTGAGTGATATTCTTTGAATTCGGTGCGATGGTTGGGTTTGTCGCATCTGTAAGAGGTGATCCTTTAATATCTTGAAAATTAAATTCACCAGCATCACTTAGGTTTCGCCATACCCCATATGAGGCCACAAGAGATGAAACCTTTGCGTTTGCATCTGCAATCTTGTGAAAATTTCGAGAGGATAGCCAACAGCTAGTTCCACCATGAGACTCAGAAGCAACTGAGAAGTTAGCACCCGTATTGGCTAAAATTAATGCGGCTTTGCTTGCCGATACGCCTTTTTTGTGCGGAAATGATATTGCTCCTCCGACTGCTCCATCAATGTTCAATTCGAGCCAACTATAAGAATCTTTGCCCCAGAAGACACTTCTAATAGATTCAGTAGATGTGACATAATATGAGAAACAAGCTGAGATGGCCGCAATAAGGCTTGACTTGCCTGCACCATTTTCTCCTAAAATAATCGTACTTTTGCTATCTGGATGCCATTGCAAATCGATATGTTCAAAGGGACCGATGCGGTGGCCGACAAAACGGACGGGTTGAAGTCGCATGTTGCTCTCCAAGTGGATGGGGAGTCGCGAGAGTGTAATTGCTTGCGACTCAGTGCTGATAATTTGTGCAATCTTACCCGATTTCGATCATTCGTTGAACGGCACGCGCCGCTTTGACGCGGATTTCTTCGGGAACGTTGACAACGTGCTGCGTGTATTTGAGCGCGTGGTAGGTGTCCTGCATTTGGATCTGGTTCATGTGCGGACAACGGACTTGGCACAGGCGCAGCATTTCCTTTTCAGGATTGGCGGCGATAATGTTGTCACCCATGCTGCACTCAGTCAGAATCAGGTATTTATCGCGGTTTGTTTCCTCAACAAAGCGAATCATGGCGGAGGTGCTGCCGCTGAAATCGGCCGCTGCAACAACCTCTGGACTCGACTCAGGGTGTGTAATCACCGTCACGTCAGGATGATCTTTGCGGATCATCTCAATATCCTCAACCGTGTACTTTTCATGCACCTCACAGCGTGCATTCCAGCCGACCATCTGAAAATCAAGCTGATCGTCGGCTAACGGCTGGTCTTTGGTTGGGAAAATGATACGCATGCCCGTTTCGTTGGCGATGTTGCGGGCAAGGTATTCATCGGGCAGGAAAATCACCTTGTCCGTGCCGAGCGATTTGACGACCTGTACGGCGTTGCCGCTGGTGCAGCAAATGTCTGTTTCTGCTTTCACATCGGCGTAGGTGTTGACATAGGTGACAACTGGCACGCCGGGGAAACGGCGCTTGAGTTCGCGCACGTCTTCGGCCGAAATTCCCTCTGCCAATGAACACCCAGCTTTCTGCGAAGGAATCAACACCGTCTTGTCAGGGTTCAAAATTTTCGCCGTTTCCGCCATGAACTCAACGCCACAGAACACAATCATGTCGGCATCTGTCTCGGCCGCAACACGACTAAGATAGAGCGAATCCCCTTTGAAGTCGGGAACCGTATGGAATAAGGCTGGCTCCATGTAGTTGTGGCCTAAAATAACGGCGTTGCGCTCCATCTTGAGCTGATTGATGTCAGCCGCCAACTGCGCCTTGTAACGCAGTTCAAAATCAGGTGTGTATGCACCAAACTTTTCCATCAAACTGTCAAAAATAACATCGACGTTTGTTTCTTTTGCCAATGATGTGTTGCTCATGTTGTACTCTCCAATGTTTATAGCCCTATTTGTCGATCTCAACTTGGATTTTTGAAATGCGCTCCGCCCAGTATGCCTTTGCTTCAAGCTTTGCCTCACGATTGTCAGGAAATCGTTTATCAAGGGTGCTGTAGGTCTTTTGATATGTCGTCAGGTGTTTTCGTAGGTAAGCGCGGTATTCTGTTGGATTCACAGGGATAAATCCTGGGCCATCGCACCCACAGGTGTGAAATTGATGTCCGAGTCGGTAGGTATTTTCAATCGCGTTCCAAGCGCGAATATCGGCCGAACGTGGCGCTTTAAAATCTAAGCCCAAATCTGCCATTTGCGAACCGCACTGCGAACATTTACCCACTGTCACACGATACTGCGCTTGGATCTCAGCTTGTGTGCATTGATATTTTTCCTGCATTGCCCGCAACTTTTCTGGCGCTTTAACATATGCTTGTTTGTAAGGATTCAACTCGCTATACAGCTTGTACAGGCTGGAATGCTGATTTAAATAATCTCCCAACGATGTACGTTTGAATACTTTACGGCAGTTGAAGCAGGCAAAGTGCGGTTTGTAATTCCCAAAGCCATAGCGGCACATATTAAGCCTCCCCAACTATTCAGCCTCTAGACTAATATCAAAGGCAACCACAGAATGCGTCAATGCGCCGCTGCTGATGTAATCGACGCCCGTTTCGGCGATTTCGCGCAGGGTATCGAGCTTAACGTTGCCTGATGCCTCAAGTGGCGTTGCACCATTTGTGATCCTGACCGCTTCCGCCATCAGGGCGGGGGGCATGTTGTCGAGCATGATGCGCTCAACGTTGAGCGGCAACGCTTCCCGCAGCATGTCCAAATCGGTGACTTCAACCTCAATTGGAACCTGCCGTTCGCCTAGATAGACACGGACCTGCTCAACCGCTGCCGTGATGGAACCCGCCGCCGCAATGTGGTTGTCTTTGATCAGCACCATGTCGTATAGACCCATACGGTGGTTCATGCCACCGCCTAATCTCACCGCCCATTTGTCGATCAAACGCAGCCCTGGGACTGTTTTACGCGTGTCGAGGATGACCGCGTTTGTGCCAGCGACCTCATCCATAAAGCGGCGCGTTTTGGTGGCGATGCCGCTCATGCGCTGCATAAAGTTGAGGGCGGTGCGTTCGGCCGTTAAAACAGCCCGCGCATTCCCTTTTACCGTCGCAATCGGCTCCCGATAGCCAACACGATCGCCTTCTTCTACAAAGGGAGTAAACACAATGGTTGGGTCAAGCTGGGCAAATACAACGCGGGCCACCGCTAAGCCTGCTACGACCCCTTCCGCCTTGGCAACGAAGGTCGCCGTCAAAATCTGCTCGGCTGGAATCAGGGCGCTTGTGACGTCACCACTGCCAATATCTTCGCGAAATGCACGTTGAACGAGTTCGATAATCTGTTCTTCGGTCATCATAGTTTTCCTAAAAATAGATTAAGTGTTTATTGAACACTAATTGAATCTGTAGATATTGTAAATAGAACACGAACGCCTGTCAATGAGTTAATGTCGATCTAACACTATTGGCGAATTGAAGGATAGATTGTGGGTTATTTGGTGGTGGTGGCGGCCGAAATCAACCAATTTGCACGAATTTGTATTTTTCTCCCCCCTGTACCCTCCTATACATCAGGGAGCCATCAATTTGTTTCCCGTATTAGGCTGAGTTGTTCGTTGAAGTGGTTGTTTAGCCTCTTCAAATCGGGGTAATAAGAAAGCTAATCATTTATTAGATTAGCTTTCTTATATTTTGATATGAATGACTAGGCGTTGTGGAATCAAACCGTGGCATAAGTCAACGATAAACATACGTCTTGGCAGAGGCAGCCAAACGTATGCTGGCTTGACTTACAAAATCATCCAATGATGTAACCAATCATAAATGATAAATAGATTTTTGCTGGTCAGTCTGCTAGGCAGATCTAAATTAACCATTGGCGAAAACCTCAGAGGTTTTTATACACAGACCAGCGTAAACGATGGCAAACTTCTGAGGTTTATTGCTCGAAACTTTTTGCTATGGGCGCAGGCGCGTCACCGTGCGTGGGAACGCAATTGTCTGGCGGATATGCGACAGACCGCACACCCAAGCAACGGTACGCTCTAAGCCCATGCCGAAACCACTATGCGGCACGCTGCCAAATTTACGCAGGTCGATGTACCAACTGTAATTTTCGGGTGGCAGTTCATGTTTGTGAATCGCTTCAAGCAACAGTTCTGGGTCGCTCATGCGCTCGCTGCCGCCAATCACCTCGCCGTACCCTTCTGGCGCAAGCAAATCAACGCTCTTGCACACTTCTGGACGATCGGGCCACGGTTCCATATAAAACGCTTTGACTTGTGTTGGATACCCATAAACAAATACAGGTTTATCGAACTGCTTGGTTAGCTCAGTTTCATGTGGCGAGCCGAAATCTTCACCCCATTCAATTTTGAGCATCTCCTTGCGTTCAGGGTCTGTTTCTGCTTCACGCAGGGCATGCAGACGTTCAATCGCTTCATCGTAGCTGATACGCGGGAAGGGGCCTTTGACGTTTTGCAGCGGGGCAAGATCACGTTCTAGCACCTTGAGTTCATTCTCACATTTTTCGAGTGCAGTTCGCACAATGTATTCAGTAAACTGTTCCTCAATCTCCATGAGCTGATCGAGGTCGCAAAACGCGATCTCAGGTTCCACCATCCAGAACTCGGACAGATGGCGGCGCGTTTTAGATTTTTCGGCACGGAAGGTGGGGCCAAAACAGTACACTTTACTGAAAGCGAAAATGTTCGCCTCATTATAGAGTTGTCCCGTTTGGGCTAGATAAGCTGTTTCGTCATAGTAGCCAACTTCAAACAGGTTGCTTGTCCCTTCGGCCGCGCTGGGCGTCACGATTGGCGTGTCTACATTGAGATACCCATGATCGTCTAGCCAGTCGATAATGGCGCGTTTGATAACCGCACGCACGCGCAGAACCGCCCACTGTTGACGCGAACGCAGATGCAGATGGCGATTGTCAAACAGGAATTCAATCCCATGCTCTTTTGGTGTAATTGGGTACTCAGCCGCAACTTGTACAACTTCCAACGCCTGTACATCAACTTCAAACCCACCAGGAACGCCTGGGGCGCGTTCATCTTTTTTGACCAACCCCGTGATGATGACAGAGGATTCTTGGGTCAGCTTCTTGATCGGGTTAAAAACATCTGCGCCCAAGTTCGGCTTAAAAGCGACACATTGGCAAATGCCTGTCCCGTCACGCAGGCGAATAAATTGCAGGCGACCTTTGCCTGTCTTTTGATAAATCCAGCCGTGGAGCGTGACTTCCTGCCCCTCGTAGTTTGCAATATCTTTAATTCTGATTTCCTGTGCCATTGATGCCTCGATTAGATTGTGTGCTATGACTTGTGGCCCTTTGGGGTCTTGACCTTAAAATATGCCATGAATTATGTAAAGCGCACGAATTTTCGCGGAAAATTTGGGCTATTGTCTATTTTCTTGTGCGATTTTTCCCCAAAATGAATTGATCTTTGATCTTGAGCGTTCAACTTATTATAATACATGATTCACACGTAGGGCAGCCGCTGCTCCCTGCGTAATTTACAATTTTTAACCCATTCAACGGAGTTTAAGTACTATGTACGCTATCGTAGAATGTGGCGGTCGGCAATACCGCGCCGAGGAAGGACACACTTTCTCTGTCGAGAAGTTGTCTCACGAAGTCGGGGATCAGATTACACTCAACAACGTTTTTCTCTTGTCAAATGGAGAAGGCGTTCAAGTTGGTCAGCCAACAGTTGATGGCGTTTCTGTCCTTGCCACCGTCACAGAACAATATCGTGGAAAAAAAATATTCGTCTGGAAGTATAAGCCCAAGAAGCGCTATCGTCGCCGTCGTGGGCATCGTCAATCGTATACGCGTTTGCGTATCGATTCGATTCTGACAGGTGGACAGACTGCACCAGCTACTGCTGAAGTTGTTGCGTTCAAACTGACAAAGATTGAAGGCATCGGGCCAAAAATCTCAAGTACGCTCAATGCTGCTGGCATTGGTAGTTTTGAGGTATTGGCTGCAACTTCGGCCGGAAAGCTGAGCCAAATCGTCGCAGCTGCTGGTATCTCTGCGGTTACAAAAACATGGCCACAACAAGCTGCACTCGCTGCTGCTGGCAAGTGGGATGAACTGCAAGATCTACAAGATAGATTAGACGGGGGCCGCGAGGTCGCTTAGCGAAGAAAGAAATGGCGAATATTGAATGAAGAATGACGAAATTTTCTTCATTCACCATTCATCGTTCTTCATTCTCTTTACTTCTCGGAGAAAAAACTATGTCACATAAAAAAGGTGGCGGTTCTAGTAGCAACGGTCGCGATAGTAACTCAAAGCGCCTTGGCGTGAAGAAGTACGGTGGTGAGTCAGTTATCATTGGCAACATCATTCTTCGTCAACGCGGCACGCACTTTAAACCAGGCAACAATGTTCGCCTTGGCGGCGATTACACGATTTATTCGTTGATCGACGGCAATGTGAAGTTTGAAACGAAGCACGGACGTAAAGTCGTGAGCGTTTATGCGGAGGCATAGTCATGCAGGAAGGAATTCATCCTGAATGGTATCCCGATGCTGAAATCGTTGTAGACGGCGAAGTCGTCATGCGGGTTGGCTCGACCAAAAAACGTATCGCTGTTGATATTTGGTCAGGCACGCATCCTTTCTTCACAGGCGAGACACGTCTCGTTGATACAGAAGGGCAAGTTGATCGCTTCATGCGTCGTTTGCAGGTTCGCCAGCAAAAAGCCGCAGAGCGTGAAGCTCGTAAAGTTAAGCGCAACCCACGCAAAGCTGAAATCGGCTTGGTTGGCTTGGACAAACGTGCAGAAAATGCTTTGGTCGAAGCTGGCTACACAACGGCTGGTGACTTGGCTGACGCAATTGCAGAAAGCGATGACGTTCTGCTAGCTGTTCCTGGCATCGGTCAGACAGCATTGATTGCAGTTCGCCGCTACTTGCGCAACGAAGGGCTGATCGGCTAATTTAGTCACAGCTTCAGCAATTTTAGAATTTAGAAGGGCAGATACGGGTTTATCCGTGTCTGCCTTTTTTTGTTTAGTTGAAAAGCGAAAAGTGAAAAGGCGTCTTTTTACTTTCTGCTTATTTTAAACGATGAGAGGACAACAAGGAAGAATCGAGTTGATCTGCGGCAGCATGTTTAGCGGCAAGACAGAGGAATTGTTGCGGCGGGTGCGGCGTGCGGTGATTGCGAAACAGCGTGTGCAGGTGTTCAAGCCTGCAATCGACGATCGCTATCATCAAAGTCAAGTCAAGTCACATGATGGGACGGGATTTGAGGCTGTGCCTGTGCGTTCGGCCGAAATTATTCTCGACCACCTCAACCCAAAAACAACCGTTGTTGCAATTGATGAAGTCCAATTTTTCCAAGGCGATATTGTTGGCATTTGCGAACGATTAGCCGATATGGGCAAACGTGTCCTGTGCGCTGGTCTTGATCTTGATTTTCGAGGCGAGCCATTTGGCCCCATGCCCAGCCTGCTTGCTAAGGCTGAAATTATTAGCAAACTCCATGCGATTTGTGTTGTCTGTGGTGACGATGCAAGCCGCACCCAGCGTCTCATAAACGGCCAACCCGCCGCGTTTGATGATCCAATTATCCAAGTTGGTGCATCTGAAGCCTATGAAGCACGCTGCCGTCATTGTCATGAGGTCCGTAAATAATCGGCAACACAATGACGTGTACCAATCATCCCACGTTAACCTCCCCTAATTCTAAGTCTCCTTAGACGAACCTAGAAAGTAGAATTATCATGCCCCGCGATTTATACCAAGACATTGCTTACACATTGATTTCTGAAAAGAAGCTTCAGGCCCGCATTGAAGAGTTAGCCCAACGTATTGAGGCTGATTATCAAGAGATAGACGATCTGCTGTTGATTGGCGTGTTAAAAGGATCGGTGATGTTTATGACCGATTTAAGCTGCATGATCCGCCGTCCGCACCAAATGGATTTCATGGCGGTTTCAAGCTATGGCGGCGGCACGCAAAGCAGCGGCGTTGTTCAAATTCGGATGGATCTGCGCGAATCAATTACGGGAAAACACGTGTTGATTGTGGAGGACATTATCGATAGCGGCCGAACGCTGAGCAACCTGATCGAGCTTTTGCAAACGCGCAAACCTGCTTCACTCAAAATTTGCACGCTGCTTGACAAACCAGAGCGTCGTTTAGCAAGTGTTGACGTTGACTATATGGGGTTTGAAATCCCAGATGAGTTTGTGGTTGGTTATGGGTTAGACTTTGACGAGCTATATCGCAACATCCCGTTTATTGCCGTGTTGAAACCCGAAGCATTTGGCGGCGTCGATCCTGAATAAGCGTGAAAAGTTGGCGTCGAAAGTTGACTTGCAACTACTGGTTGTTATGTTGTGATAGAACGCAACTTTTTAAATAGATAGAAGGAACACCATTTTGCGTGTCTGTGTCTCTTCGCCAACTTAATCAAGCTATCACATGGAAATTTTTGAAGCGATATTTCTGGGAATTGTCCAAGGAGCGACCGAGTTCCTTCCCGTTTCTAGTTCTGGACATTTGGTCTTGTTGCCCCGCATTTTTGGCATTGGCGAGGCGAGCCTAACGGAAGCGATTATTGCGCACGTCGGTACGCTGCTAGCTGTTCTCTATTATTTTTGGAAAGATGTTGTTGGAATTGTCAATTCGGTTTTGCGCGGATTGATGAAAGGCGACCCACTAGGTGAAACAGAGTCTCGTTTGGGCTGGTTCATCGTTTTGGGCAGCATTCCTGCGGGCGCTGCGGGGTTGCTGTTTGAGGATTCGTTTGAAACGATTTTTGCCGATCCGCGCTGGGTTGCGTTTTTCCTGTTGGTAACGGCCGTTTTCCTTGTGATGGGTGAACGGATGCTGTCAGGGCATAAATCATTTAAGGAAATGAGCTGGCTAGACGCAATCATCATCGGGTTGTTCCAGATGTTTGCTTTGTTCCCAGGCGTATCGCGCAGCGGTAGCACGATCGCAGGCGCTTTGTTGCGCGGCCTTAGCCGTGAAACAGCCGCACGCTACAGCTTTTTGATGAGCATTCCTGTGATTGCTGGGGCTGGTTTGTTAGGCGTTGTTGATTTGTTCTCAATCCCTGATTTAGCGTCGCAAATCCCGTCTATGCTGATTGTTCTTATTACCTCTGCATTGGTTGGATATGTCTGCATCGTCTTTTTGATGCAGTGGATCAAAGAGCGCAGTTTTTATCCCTTTGCAATCTATGTCGCTTCGTTTGGCATTCTATATTTGGCTTACTCCTTTGTTGCGTAAGTCGCGTTTTGAAGACGGTGTTCAGTGGTGCAATCTGACTCTAGCATACTGAACACTGGCGCTTGCGTTTGATCCGTTTGATTGTTAATCCTCCGTAAGTTTGATAAGCAAAGTACGCCTTCCAATTGTCTGACTTGTATAAAGAATGACATTGTATGACACAAGGAAGGTTTGCATGAAATTTTTTATAACAGGTGGCGCGGGCTTTATTGGCTGTAATTCGGCCGAATATTTTCTCAATCAAGGCCACGCAGTAACCGTTTTCGATAATCTATCTCGACCAGGCACTGAGAAAAATTTAGCTTGGTTGCGTGGTTTGAATTCGGCCGAAAATCTCCACTTTATTCAAGGTGACATTCGTAATTACGACGCGCTGTGCGCCAGCATTGGTGGCAGCGACGTTGTGCTGCATCTGGCTGGACAGGTCGCCGTCACCACCTCGGTTGTGAACCCGCGCGAAGATTTTGAGATTAATGCGCTCGGCACGTTTAACGTGCTTGAAGCGGTTCGCAACCATTGCCCCGATGCGATTGTGATTAATGCCTCCACAAACAAAGTGTATGGCGGCATGGAATCGGTACAGATTGTTGAGCAAGAGGATCAGTACGCCTATGCTGATTATCCGTGTGGGATTCCTGAAACGTTCCCGCTTGACTTCCACTCTCCCTATGGCTGTTCAAAAGGCGCGGCCGATCAGTATGCGCTCGACTATGCGCGGATTTACGGGTTGAAAACTGTCTCACTGCGTCAATCCTGCATTTATGGGTCGCGGCAGTTTGGGATTGAGGATCAGGGTTGGGTGGCTCATTTTGTGATCGCGGTGGTGAAAAATCGGCCGATTTCGATCTACGGCGATGGCAAACAGGTGCGCGACGTCCTGCATATCAGCGATCTCATTCAAGCCTACGAAGCTGCCATTGCGAACATCGGCACAATTTCAGGGCAAGCATTTAATATCGGCGGCGGTTCAACCAACACGCTTTCTATCTGGTCGCAGTTTGGCCCCATTTTGGAAACGCTAGTCGGCAAGCCGATTCCTGTGCAGTTAGGCGATTGGCGTCCTGGCGATCAGCATGTTTTTGTAGCTGACATTCGCAAAGCGCATGAGGTGCTTGGTTGGAAACCAGATGTTTCCCCACATGAAGGCATCGCGAAGCTATATGAATGGGTTAGCGCGAACCCAGATTTGTTTGATTAATCAACTGTGAGGGAAGGGCGGTTGGGCCAAACAAATGAACCAATCACCAAAAAGCCTAATCGTCTCGCCCATCTTCCCCATGGAACAAATTCGCCCCTAACCAAAAAGCCCAACAGTGATTTTGTGACGGGGGTTGAAGGGTCTTTTTCAGCGTTCTGTCTCTATGGTTCGGCAGGATGAATAACCGCAACTATTTCCACACCACCCTAAATCCCATATAATAAAATACGAAATGCATGGAACCACCATAGACGCTTTCAGATCTAAATAAAGGTGTGATTATTGAAGGAGAGGCCCATACAATGGGCCATCAATTAACGCAGCAAATAGCTGATTACTTTTATGATAAATATGAACATCTCCTTTAAGGTCAGAGACCAATTCGTTGACCCTGCTTCTAACTTTGGAATTAGAATTGTTGTTGATAACCAGCAAGTAGCTCTTACTCCGGATTTTGGGGATGAATGGACTTCCTTCACCTTTAACTG